>JAYWIE010000543.1:0-7720 GCA_043789155.1 Rubricoccaceae bacterium
GGACGTCGTCGGGAACGCTCAGCTCGACCGTCTCCGAATCGCCGTAGTCCGCCTCGAAGCCTGCGAACAGCGCCCCCGCCCACAGCTCCATCGTCTCCGCGCCGCCGGTCGGCGTGCGGCTCGTGACCGAGCGGAGCGCGCCACCAGCGCCGGCGGCCACGCTCGCGACGTAGACGACGTCGGGCTCGCCGCCCGAGCCGTCCGAAGCCTTCACCTCGACCGTCGGGCCGTCGTAGGCAGGCCGCGCCAGACGGACGGTCTCGGCGTACGCGCCGTCGGTGCGGTTGACCGTCTCGGCTGAGGCGGCGTCGTGAGCCGGCAGGCGGAACGGCAGCTCGACCGAGGCTGCGTTCTGCGTCTCGCGCCCTGTGTCGCGGTGCGCGGCGGGCGTGCCCTTGAGCGCAGGACGCCGGGCCGCGTAGGTCGCGGACATCGGCGGATCGGCCACGCCCAGCTGCTCGATGCGGCTGCCGTCGACGCCGCCGAGCCACGTCACAGCGAGGTCGTCGTAGACCTGCCCGTCGACGTCGCCCGGCTCGGTGCTCCAGTCGTAGTCCTCCGCGTGCTCGGTGAGGTCGGGGCGGCCTGGCGCGACGTCGCCGGGGTGGCGGCTCTCGCCGATCCGGATCACGACGGCGGTGCTCGGGAACGGGGCGTAGGACGCGCTCACGACGAGGCGCTGCGCCTCCATCCACGCCTCGAGCAGACGCGCGCCCGTCCACGGCGGCCGCGTGTTGGCGGTGGCCAGCGAGGCTACGACGACCGCCGTCTCGGTGCGGTGCGCGCCGGCCGGCGTCTGGACGTCGGACGGCAGGCACGGCGGCAGGTCGCCGGCGAGCGTGAGGCCGGCCGCGCCGACGGCCGCGGCGACGAGGTCGCGCAGTGGCCACCACGACTTCGCGGCGGACGTGAGCCCGTTGCCGCCGACGCGCACGGTCTCGATGGCCACCGGCGCGACGCCGCCCAGGCCCGCGACCTGAACCACCTCCAGCGCGTCCCACGCGCGGTCGATGGCCGTGTCGGCGACGGTGAGGCCCCACCGGCGGACGTCCGCGCCGGCGTGCGGGCCGTCGGGCGGCGTGCCGTACGCGCGGCCGTGCGAGGCGCGCTCGTTGCTGACGGTCCCGTCCAGGAGCGTCGCCCACGTCACGCCCTCGTCGCGGCTGATCTCGAGCAGCGCGCGGTGCAGGCCGGGCGGCACAGGCTTCAGCACCGCGCCGATGACGTCCGGCACGGTGAGCGAGACCGAGACCTCGCCGATCTGGATCTCGGTCGTCTCGAGGCGCGCGCCGCGCTGGAGGTCGCCCGCGGCGAACTCCTCGTCGCCGTAGACGAACGTGACGCCATCGGTGGCGCGCGCGATGGTGAGGCGGGCCCTGGTCATCGGCGCTCGACGGTGATACGCCGGACGCGCGACGGGGCCGAGCGCGAGCGGTCACGCGCGGCCGCGGACTCCGCCAGGCGCTGCTGCTTCGGCGTCGTGTAGACCGGCGTCGGGTTCGTCTTCGTCCGGACCACCTCGTCGGCGAGGCGCGCGAACTGGCGCTCGATGCCGGACAGGTCGGGCGCGGCCGCCGTCGCCGGCGACGACCCGACGGGGGCCGTGAACGCGGCCACGGGCGAGGCCGCGGAGAACGCCGCCCCGAGCGACGCGACGTCCGGCGCGCCGGCGAGCGCGACGAGGTCCGCGGCGCTCACACCGCTCTGGAGCAGCGCCCGCAGCGCCATCACGTCTCCGACCTGGCCACGCACGATGCCCGACTCGAGCACGACCTCGCCGCGGTGGACCGGGCCGGCGACATCCCCCGGATCGCCATCGCCGGTGTAGCCGCCCGAGCGGAACCCGAACAGGGCCTGCACTCCCTTGTACGCGCCGTAGAGGCCCGCCACTCCGACCGGAATCGCGGCGAGCGAGAAGATGCCGAACTTCGAGACGGCGTCTGAAATCCACTTCGCAGCCGCGCTCACCATCGAGGCTGCGCCCTTGGCCAGGTCGCCCGCGATCTCGGCCGCGCCGGAGATGAGGCGCGCGATCGTGCCCGCCTCCGTGCTCGCCGTCTTCGCGGCCTCGGCCTGGGTGTGGAAGAGCACCTCGACCGCGTACGCCGTCGCCCGCTTCTTGAGGTAGGCCGCGACCTGGTCGAGGCCCTCGCGCAGCGACGCGCGGAGGCCCTTCACGAAGACGCTCTCGCGCTCCTGGTTCAGGCGGCGCTCGAAGGCGGCCTCCTGCTCCCGCATCTCTCGGAGGCGCGCCGCGGCCTCCTGCTGCGTCGTCTCGCGGCGGTCGAGGCTGTCGCGCAGGTCCGCCTCCTGCTGGCGGAACCGCTCGCGCTCGTCGTCCACCTGCGCGTCGGACAGGCGCGACTGCTCCTCCCACTGGTCGAGGAAGGGCAGGCGGATGTTGGCCGTCGCGGCCTGAGCGAACGCGCCTACGACCTGGCGCGCCGCGGCGACCTGCGCCTCAGCGGCAAGCTTGTGTTGTTCGGCAGCCGCCTCGGCGGCTTCAATCTCAGCGTCGCGAACCTGCTCCACAAGGCTCAAGCGCTCAGTAGACAGGTCACGGATCTGCTGGGCATCGCGGATGCGGGCTGCTTCTACCTCAACCCCTCCCTCGATCTGCGTCTGAGCCACTTCCTGTTCGCGCTCGCCCAGAGCGGCAAGCGCGGCGTCAACGTCTGCCACGGCAGCCTGCGCCCGAGCTAGCGCCTGAGCTGTCTGATCGACGCGCGCTGCCGCATCGTCTCGACCCCTGGAAACAGGTCGCTGGATAGCACCAAGGCGGTCCGCGCGCTCACGCGCGCGACCGGCGACGGCCCGTGCCTCCTTCTCGCGCTCGATACGCTGATCGCGCGTGAGTACCAAGAGGCGTTGTTCGAGCGCCATCCGCCTCAGCGTAAGGTCAAGGACCCCCTGCAGCTCTGGCGACATCGCCGTAACGAGCGCCAACTCCTCAGCGGTCTCAAACGTCCCGACCCGGATCGCATCCGTCAAGCGCTCCACGCTCTGAACCGCCTGACCATTGGCCTCGGCACGCTCGACATACATCGCGGCACTGGTCTCGGCCTCGCTCGCGATCTGATCGATCTGCCGCTGGAGAAGCGCCTCGTCGGTCTGGCCCGCAGCCTCGTCAGCCGCTTCGCGTGCCCGGCGCACTGCCTCAATGCCGGCAAGCTGTCGGTCGATCAACGCGGTCTGGTCGGCGTCTTGGAGGCGCTGAACGTCCGCCGCGTACTGAGTCTCGACGCGTAGCCTGAGCTGCGCGTCGCCATGGGCTGCGTCTAACCGTGCCCGGTACTTCTGACGTGTCGTAATGAGGTCGCGGGCGAGCCCTTGGTGAGCCTCTGCCTCGTCAAGCTCTCGGGTAAGCTGAGCACGGTCGCGGGCTGCCTCAGCAGCATTGCGACGCGCCTCGGCCGCTTCCTGACGGGCGCGAGTCCGGGCCTCGGTTGCGGCGCGTGTTGCGGCCCGTGCTGTGGCACGCTGAGCGTCGCGGTCCGCCTTCTCTTGGGACCGCACTTCATCAGGGCTTGAGAGGCCAAGATCACGACGAAGGCGGTCCACTCGGCTCTCACGGCCCCGTCGCTGCGACTCTTCCGCCGCCGCAGCGCCGAGCGCACGGAGGGCCTCAGCCTCTTCGCCGGTCGCTCCCGCGGCTGCACGACCAGACGCCGCCGAAGCGTCCCTAGCCACCGTCAGCCTGCCCAAGTCTGCGATTGCGGGCAGGACGCTGGGCGTCAGGTCCAAAACCGGCCGGGAGGGCCGAGACGGATTCAGAATGTCGTCCAGAGACTGCGTCGCTCCAAACTTGAGTTCTGCTGCAGTGCGGTCGATGGTGGACTGCAATGCTGCCTGATTGGCGACCGTCAGATCGACTGCGGCCGAAACAGCGTCACGGTAGCTGTCGGCTAGGCTCCGGACCTTCCGGCCTGATTCTTCTGCAGCGTCACCCGAATCTCCGAACAAGCCAATGACCGTCGGGAGCAGGGCAGCGATAGCACCCGCACCAACGAGAAGCCCCGTTGGTCCGGCAAGGCTGGCAATGAGCGTTGAGGTAAGCGTCGTCCCGGCTGCCGCCGCCTGCGACGCCAGACCGCCCGCAAGCTGGGTCAGCTGGATAACGTTGTTGCCCGCGTAGCGCATCGCCAGCCCGAAGTCGCCGTTGGCGGCCGTCACATCCTGCGTCGTCTGCACGAGGCCGAACAGAATGCCCTGAGCTGATCCCGCGCCAACGGTCATTCCGGACTGTGCAACTGCCGCGCCCCGCATCTTGCCCTCCAGCGAGTCGAGGCCCACGCTTAGTTGAGTGATCTCAGCCCGCGCCGCGGCGGTCGTCGCGCTCTGCATCTGCGAGTCGAGCAGTGCCTTCGCTGCGCGAACCTCGCCGAGTGTGGTTGTGAGCCGCTCGAACGGCTGGGCCAACATGGCCTCCACCTGCGCCTTGACCTGCGGGAAAGTCGAGGTGTCCGGGGCCGGGATTTCAGGCTTGGGGACCTCCGGCTTCGGGAGCACGACGGGCGGCGGGAGGACCGGCGCGGGGATCTGGACGGGAACCGTCGCCGAGGCGCGCAGCCGCGCAAGGTCCGCCTCCGCCCTGTCCATGACGGCGTTCAGGCCACTGAGATCGACGGGAGGCACGGTGAGGCCCGCGAGTCCAGCGGCCACTTGCGCGGAAGCCTGGGTGGCTGCTTCGCGCGTTGCGCCCACCATCGCCTCAAGACCGCGCCTGTATGGGGCAAGGTCCAGAGCGAGCGAGACGGCGAGATCCTTTACAGCTTGGGCCAATGCGGCGCGCCTGAGGGTGCGCCGCTAGTGTCGGCAGGCCGGAGTGACCGCGTTGTGAAACACGGCATATCGAAGGAGAATGGGCTACCGTGCATCGGCTCGACGCCGGAGGTACCGACTGAACTCCACCGGCGTCTTAGCACCCTTGCTCAGATTGCACCCAGAACAGAGGATTTGAAGGTTGTGGGGCCAGTTCGAGCCCCCACGCGCGAGCGGCATAATGTGGTCTACGTGATAGGTCGCCGAGTCGGAAGGGCGTTTCCCGCACTTCACACGGCACGTCGCACACTCACCGCGCTGCCTGTGCCAAAGGCGAATCACGTCGGAGCCAGTAAAGACACCTTCCGCCTGTCGGACCAAGGCGCGCCGCCGGGCGCGACCTGCGGCTTTCGTCGCCTTGCCTTTCCCGGTTGCCTCATAGAGTCGCGCCTTCCCAATCAACGCCCGCCGGTTTGCCATATAGTAGCGGCTCATGTAGTCCACTTCCGCTTTCTTGTCTTCGGCGGCTCTGTTTACCCGTCTGATCTTTTGAGCATCGGCCTTGCACATCTTGCACGCCGCGTGCATCCCGTAGAAACCGTTCGCCGGCTTCAGCCTCTCGCACTGGGTGCAAACCCGAGGCGGGCCCGCCTCTAGCGCGGCCGTTTTGGCGGCGCGTTCCGCCTTCTCGCACACCTTGCACCTGACGCGCCGCCGACGCTCACCCCGCAGAGTGGTCCACGAAAAGGCGTCGGCGTGCTTCGCCTCGCCGCAGCCGGTGCAGGTGATGATGTCCCCCTGAGGGCGTCTCTTCGACGCACCCAGGCAGTCGTAGGAGCAGTACCGGGCCACATCGGTTCGGCACCTGTGAACCGAAAAAGCGCCTCCGCAGACTTCGCACGTCTTGGTGGTCATCGCCTCAGGCTGGATTGGTATTCGTGGACCGTCTGTGCTCCCTTCGCCGCGTTACACGGAACGCAGGCAAGACAGAGGTTAGACGGGTCGGACCGCCCGCCGCGCGACAGAGGCATCCGGTGGTCTACGGCGTCGGGCTTCCCGCGCAGGCTCATGCCGCAGTAAGCGCAGCGGTTGCCTTGAGCTCGCCGCATTCGAGCCACGTCGGAGGCTGTGTAGCGCCCGGCTGATCCTGCGCGCCATGCTCGCGCGTTGGCGAGGCAGGCGCGCCGAGTCTCACGCGCCTTCGTCGCCCGGCGCTTCTGCACCGGGTCTGAGGCGCACCGCGCGCAGAGCGGGTAGCGGTCGGAGCTGCGCGAGTCGAGAAGCGCGCCACACCGGGAGCAGAGGATAGAGAGGTCCATCACGACTCAGGCAACGGGTATGGCAACGAACAGCGTCCCGGCCGGAAACCCGTAGACGGGCGCGTCGGCGCGGAACAGGACGGCGTGCGGGTGGCGCGCGAGGATCGCGGCGAGCGCGGCGGCTTCGGCGGGCGTGGGCGGCCCGGCCGGGCGGAAGGTGGGGATCGGCATCGCTCAGCCCTTGAAGTTGGCGATCCGGTCGGCCGCAGCCCACGCCTCGCTCAGAAGCTCGCCTGCGAGGTTCGCCGCAGCGGCGGCGCTGTCGGCGTAGAGGTGCGCCTTGTCCGGCGTCTCGGCGATGTAGAGCAGCGCGAGCGTGACGCAGGTGAGCACGTCCTGTGCGGCTCCGATGGTGTCTTTGACGGCCTCGGCGAGGGCGGCAGCGTTTGGGGTGGGCAGAGCGTGCGCGTCGCGGGCGGCGAAGGGGTCGGGGAGGAATGCGGGGCGGAGCATGGGGGCAGGGAGCGCCCCGCCCCGGCAAATGCAGGGCGGGGCAGGTGGACGGTTCAGGCGACGCGGCGGAGCGGGGTCTCTTCGCGGAGCGCGGCCATCGTCTCGCCGGCCGTGAAGTGGGTGACCTGCTGCCACAGCGGCATCGACTGGACCGAGAAGCCAAAGAGGCTTTCGTCGGCGACGTTCTGGGCGCGGAGCGCCTGAGCGAGCGCCGAGGCGGCGTCCATCGTGAGGCCGGAGGCGACGATTTCGAGCGTGGCGCGGCGGATCGACTGGCGATCCACGCGGGCGACTTGGAAGGTGGCGTGGGGCATGGGGTGGGGCGGGTGGCTTGTTTCCAATCTACGAAACAATCCCTGTCTTGTTTCCCATATTGGAAACAAATTGGAGGGCCGAGCGCTCTTTTCTCTACCTTCCGACCCCACCCCAAGACAGACAGATGCGCTCTGGCCAAGTCCTTTCCGAAGCTGCCCTCCTCGCCGAGGCGCAATCCGCGCTCACAGCTTCCGGGATGAGCCAAACAGACCTCGCCAGAGTGCTAAAGCGACACCGCAGCACAGTGAGCCGGGCTCTCAGCGAGACAGGCGGCACATTCACAGGCGTGCAGCGCGAGATCATCTCGTACCTGACCGACTTCGAGGTCAGAGAGGCTTTCGTCGTGGAACGCAAAGCCTAGCCCGGCCGGCCGATGCGCTACCCTCCCTTGCTCTTCGCTGCCTCCTTAGCTTCTCTCGCTGCGTGCGACCCACCCAGCGAGGCGCTTCCCGTCCTTCGATTGGACGGGAGAACTCCCGAGGCGTGCTCCGTTTCGGTCCAGCAGATCGGGGCGACACTACAGCGCCCTGACGCCGGGCGCTTCTACAGAGCCGTCGCGCAAGTGGGGCTGTCCGAGTTGTCCAACGACGAACTAGATGGGCTCCAGAGGGCAACGAGAGTAGACAGCTTGGGGAGTGCTGCTCTCCAAGCCGGTATGCTCCCCGGCTGTCGGGCGTTCGCTGGGATGACGGCGAACGAGGTCCTAGCGCAACCCTAACCTTCCCCGCCCATCCTCATAGCGGATTTCACTGCCGCCGAGGCACGATCAACGCGCCGAGACCGCCGGGCAGAGCCGCAAAGATGCGAGCGGAGCACAGGTGGCGGGGAGCCCGATAGCGAGGGGACAGGACCACGACAGAGCGAGGCGCTCA
>JAYWIE010000544.1:0-2187 GCA_043789155.1 Rubricoccaceae bacterium
CAGCGCGTCGGCCGGTGCGGCCGTGTCGGCGGGCATCGCGACGGGGCGAGCGGCCGGCCGGGCCGGCGTGCGCGCCTCGGTGCCACGTGCGTCGGTGCCGAGCGCCTCGGTGCCGAGCGTCGTCCCGCAGGCGTTGCAGAAGCGCGCGCCGGGCGGGTTGGCGTGGCCGCACGTCGGGCAGACGCGCCCGGCGGTGGACCCGGGGCCGTCGGGCGCGTCGAGCATCGGCGCGCCGAGGGCGGGCGCGCCGAGGGAGGGCGCGTCGAGGGAGGGCGCGTCGAGGGCGGGCGTCCCGGCGAGGTCGGTGCCGCAGAGCGGGCAACGGGCGTCGCCGTCGCGGACGGCGGCTCCGCAGGAAGGGCAGGCGGTCACGGGGCGGGGGCGTCCTCTTCGACGCGGCGGCGGAAGTCCTGGGCGGGCTTGAACACGGGCGCGACGCGCGCCGGCACCGGCACGGCCTCGGCCGTGTGCGGGTTTCGCGCCGTCCGCGCCGCCCGCACCACGGCTCGGAACGTGCCGAAGCCGCGCAGCTCGACGCGCTCGCCGCGCGCGACGGCCGCGGTCACGGTCTCCATGAAGCCGTCGACGACGGCTTCGGTCTCGATTTTGGTCAGGCCCGTCGCCACGGCGATCTGGTCCACGATCTGCGCTTTGGTCACGGCGGAGCGGTCTGGTGGCGCTCATGATACGATGCCGGCACGCGCGGCCCCTGCGCCGGAGTTGGCGCGGAGGCCGCTGCGGAGTTAGATTTGGGGCAGGTGCAACAGCTGTCCGAGCCCTTTCTATGAAGGTCCTGTTCGTCGCTGGCGAAGTCGCCCCGTTCTCAGACTCCACGCCGACGTCGCACCTGATGCGGACGCTCCCGGAGCGCCTCCAGGAAGGCCACGGCGTCGAGCCGCGCATCATCATGCCGCGCTACGGCGTCGTGTCCGAGCGCCGCAACCGCCTCCACGAGGTCATCCGGCTCTCCGGGGCCGAAATCCCGGTCGGCGACCAGACGGACACGCTGCGGGTCAAGGTGGCCTCCATCCCGGGCATCCGCCTCCAGGTCTACTTCATGGACTCGGTCGTCTTCTTCAAGAAGAAGGGCCTCCACCTCAACGTCAAGGACGGCGTCGTGTTCGACGACAACCCCGCGCGCGCGCTCTTCCTCGCCCGTGCCGCCCTCTCGACGGCCCGCAAGCTCGGCTGGACGCCGGACGTGGTCCACGCCGCCGGCTGGATCGGCGCGCTCACGCCCCACGTCCTCCACGACGAGCTCGCCGCCGCCCGCACCGTCTTCACGCCCGACGTCGTCGAGGGCTTCGAGCCCGTGCTGACGCCCGAGGACGCCGCCGCACTCGGCCTGCCTGAGGCGCTCGGTGGCCAGACGCTGCGCGCGATCGGCCTCACGACGGCCGACGCCGTCGCCTACGCGCCCGGCGACGGGCCGCGCGACGGCGAGCCCGCCGGGCCCGTCCTCGACGGCGACGACGACGCCGCGGCCGAGCGCGCCGCGGCCCTCTACGCAGCGCTCAACCCCGCCGTCGCGGCCTGACGCCGCGCCGGGGCGGGGCGGCGCGCCACCGGCTCGGCGCGCCCGCGCGCGTTTTTGCACGATGGTCGCGGAGCGGCGGCCCGCGCGCCCGTAGCCTGCGGGGCTGCCGGACGCCCAGGGCCTTTCTGAGCCCCCGCGCGCGAACGGACGGCCCGCCGCGTTCACCCGCGACGCGCCCGACAGCGCCCCTCTCAGGTCCGCCCCTTATCCGCTTTGCGCGTCCCCGCTCTCGTCCAGGCCACGGCCGGCCTCGCCCTCGTCCTCCTCTCGGCCTGCCAGGACCCGTCCACGGTCGGCCTCGGCCTCATCGACGAGGACTCGCCGAACCCGAACGTCCGCGTGGTCGAGGCCGCCTCGGTCGACACCGTCCGCTACGACCTCGTCACGTCCGGGATCGCCGACGGCAGTGCGCCGACGCAGACGCGCGTCCTCGTCGGCTCCGTCCGTGACGCGCTCTACGGCGACGCCGAGGCGCGCGCCTACGTCGACGCCGTCGCGCCCGTGCTGCCGAGCGGCTTCCGCGACCGGCCCATCACGCGCATCACGCTCGAGCTGCGGCGCGAGTACGCCTACGGCGACACCACGACCGCGCTCGGGATGGAGCTGCGCCGGGTCACGGGCACGTGGTCCCCGACCGGCCTCCCGGCCGA
>JAYWIE010000545.1:0-2181 GCA_043789155.1 Rubricoccaceae bacterium
AACGTGACGGTCGGCGTCGAGCGCGGGGCCGAGGCACATCTGCTGCACGAGGGAACGGCGCTCGACACTGTCGGGGCGCGGTTGGGCCAGGTTCACCCGGACACCCGAGCGGCCGTGCTCGCCCGGCATCCGCGCGACGGCGTGAAGCCGGGTCTCGTGCGGGCGATGAAAGATCAGGCGCGGTCGCGGCCCGACTCTCGGGCGGCGTTCCTGTGCGGGGTCGGCTTCGTCGGGATGCTACGCCGAGCTCCATTCCCCGACTGACCGGGACCGGACAACCTACTGCCGTATCAGGCCATACATTTGGAGCCCGCGCGTTGCGGGCTGCTCGGTGTATTCTGCGCTTCGTCCGAGTCGCCGTGCTCGGTATGCGGCCGCTGAGCCGCCACTTGTTACACATCCCGCTGCACCTTGCTTAACCCGACCCTCCTACGGGTCTCGCTCTGGGGCGGGATCGCCGGCTTCGTCGCCAGCCTCGTTGTCCACGTCGCGACACTCGCCGGAGTCGTAGTCAGTGAGGCCGCCTTTGTCCTCCATCTCGGCGTCTTCGTCACGTTCTTCCCCGTTGTGCTCGGGTTGGTCGGGCTTGCGAAACGGAACGGGGTTGACCCCAGAGACAGGGGGGCCCAACTCGCCTTACAACTCGGCGTGCTCCGCGCACTCCCGGTATGGCAGAAAGTCGCGGTCGGCCTCATCTTTGTCTACGCCTTCGTCAACTTCTTCCTCACGTTCGGCAACGGTCTGGACCCAGGCACGCCGCCGCTTCGCGGATTCTCGGGTCACTGGCTCGCGTTCTACTTCTTCAGCGCGGTTCTCGCATCCTATCTGCTCAAAGCGGTGGGATCGGCCGTCCCTACCGCGCACGAGGTATAACCCGCCTCCGTTGTCAGAAACTGTTTGACGAAGCGAAAACTCATCTACACCGTCATCCTGAGCCTACCGAAGGATCTCTGCCGAGCGCGCCGCTGCGGTTCAGCGCGCGGTCCGAGGTGTTTCGCTCAGCAGAGATCCTTCGCCTGCGCGTCGCCTCCGCCGCCGTCCTCGCAGGACCCCTTCTGATGCCGACGACCCCGAAGGGCGAGACGCTGAACCTCGCCGACAAGCTGGCTCTGTTCGCCGACCACTGGTCGCCGCGCGTCGTCGCGGAGATGAACGACGTCCAGTTCAAGCTCGTCCGGTTCGCCGGCGAGTTCGTCTGGCACCGCCACGACGGCACCGACGAGGCGTTCCTCGTGCTCGCGGGCGAGATGGAGGTCGCGTTCCGCGACGCCGCCGGCGAGCGCGTCGAGACGGTCCGCGCCGGCGAGATGCTCGTCGTGCCACGCGGGGTCGAGCACGTCACGCGTGCCTCGGCCGAGTGCCACGCGCTCGTCGTCGAGCCGCGCGGCGTCGTCAACACGGGCGAGGCGGGCGGCGGGCTGACGGCCCCGAACGACGTCTGGGTCTAGCCCGGGCTCAGCCGCCGGGGTCCGCAAACGCCGGGACGGCGTCGGCGAAGGTCCAGCCGGCCGCACCCAGGACGCAGCAGTAGCGCACGCGGCCGTTGTCGACGACGAGCACGGGCGCGCCGAGGACAGCGTTGTAGCGCGCGAGCTGGTCGAACGTCGCCTGCGACACGGCGACGTCCGGCGCTTTACACTCGGCGAGCAGGAGCGCGCGGCCGTCGCGGGCGTAGGCGACGGCGTCCGCGCGCCACGTCTTACCGCCGAACGCGAGGCCTTTCTCGACCGCGAGCAGGCCCGGCGGGTAGCCCAGCGCGATCAGGTCCGCGAGCAGCGTCTGCCGGACCCCCTCCTCGGGCGTGAGCGCGACGTAGCGCCGGCGGACCGGGTCGAGCACGGTCGTCCGGCCGCCCTCGACGCGCGTGACGAGGGCGCTCACGCGGCTGCCTGCTTCGCCATGCGGCGGACGAGCGCACGGTGCGCGCCGACCCACAGGTCCGCGTCCCGCGTGACCGTCGCGATGGTGACGTCGGCGAAGTGCGGGACGAGCGCGATGAGGGCCGGCACGACGTCGGTCCACTGTTCGGCGACGGCGAGGCGCTCGAGGTCGTCCGCCGCGCGGGGTGCCCAGCGGTAGGCGTCGCGGAGGGCCTCGGACTTTTTCCAGTAGTTGCGGTCGTCCCACGCCTGCGCCGAGGCCTCGATGGTGTCGCCGGTGCCGCGCAGGTGGAGCGCGAGG
>JAYWIE010000546.1:0-2143 GCA_043789155.1 Rubricoccaceae bacterium
GCCCGCGGACGCCTTCTACGACGGGCGGCACCAGAAAATCTACGAGGCCGTCGAGGCGCTGTTCGAGCGCGGCCACCCCGTGGACCTCATCACGCTCTCGGAAGAGCTCAAGCGGCGCGGCGAGTACGAGGCCATTGGCGGCTACTACCTCGCCGAGCTCACGACGCGCGTGGCGAGCGCCGCCAACGTCGAGTACCACGCGCGCATCATCGCCGAGAAGAGCCTGCTCCGCAAGCTCATCACGACCATGACGGGCGTCGTCGGGCAAGCCTTCGACCCGACGACGGACGCCTTCGACCTGCTCGACGAGGCCGAGCGCCAGATCTTCGCCATCACCGAGTCTCAGCTGCGCAAGGGCGTCGTCAGCATCGACCAGGTGATGATGACGACCGTCCAGCATCTCGAGTCCATCCACGGCCGCGAGGGCGGCATCACGGGCGTCCCGTCGGGCTTTACCGCGCTCGACAACATGACCGGCGGCTGGCAGCCGTCCGACATGGTGATCGTCGCGGCGAGGCCATCCATGGGGAAAACTGCGTTTAGTCTTGCATTAACGCGCAATGCCGCGTTACATCCGCAGAAGCCATGCGGCGTGGCGTACTTCTCGCTCGAGATGAGCGCTCAGCAGCTCGCCCAGCGCCTGCTCACGTCCGAGGCGCGCGTCGACGCACAGCGGGCACGCACGGGCCGTTTGCACGACGACGACTGGCCGAAGCTCGCCCGCGCAGCCGGCAAGCTCTCCTCGGCCCCGATCTTCATCGACGACACGCCCGCGCTCGGCATCCTCGAGCTCCGCGCCAAGTGCCGCCGGCTGAAAGCGGAGCACGACATCGGCCTCGTCATCGTGGACTACCTCCAGCTCATGCATGGGACGCAGCAGACGCAGGGCAACCGCGAGCAGGAGATCGCGCAGATCAGCCGCTCGCTCAAGGGCCTCGCCAAGGAGCTCAACGTGCCCGTGATCGCGCTCGCGCAGCTCTCGCGCGCCGTCGAGACGCGCGGCGGCGACAAGCGCCCGCAGCTGAGCGACCTCCGCGAGTCGGGCTCGATCGAGCAGGACGCCGACGTCGTGATGTTCATCTACCGCGCCGAGCGCTACGGCATCACCGTGGACGAGGCGGGCAACTCGACCGAGGGCCTCGGCGAGCTGCTCATCGGCAAGCAGCGCAACGGGCCCATCGGCGACGTCAAGGTGGCCTTCGTCAATCAGTTCGCGCGCTTCGAGAACCTCACGAGCTACGCGCAGCCCGACACCGACGGCGGCTACGGCGACCCGTACGGGCAGGACCCCTACGGCGCGGACCCGTACAACGGCGACGGCGCGGGCCTGCCGCCGTTCGACCCGCCGCCGGACTTCGGGCTGCCGCCGGACCTGCCCGGCCTCCCGCCGCCGTCCTCGCAGGACCCGTTCTGACGGTCCGGCTCCTGAGACGCCGCGGTGCTCGTCGTGCTGGCGGGAGTGGAGGCCGTGTGGCGATCCGCTGTACGTCCGCGCAGGGCGTCTTCGCGGGATGTCCGCATTGCGGAGTTGAGGTGCGTACATTCGTGACGTCTGCTCCGCTTTCGGGGCGTCTCCGGGACGTCGGGCGGATCAGCGCTACTGAAGTTGTAGTTATACCGCACTGTGTTTGAGCCAGCCCGAACCATTCCGAGAAGGCGACATCGTCGAGGTCGAGGTCACGAGCGCGCACACGTTCGGCTTCTTTGGTCGGAGCGGAGGGGCACAGGTGCTGGTCCGCATCACCGACCTCTCTCACCTCATCTCAGTCAACAGCGCTGCTCAGTTCGCCGCGCCCGGTGACCGCCTCGCCGTCCGCATCCTTGACGTCTCCGCCGATAGCCAAGCGCCTATCGGGAGCGTCAAAGCAGCGCACCCTGAAGGCAATCCCGATACGGGTGACTGGCTGGACATCGGAGCCGAGTTTGAGGCCCAAGTGGTCCGTCTGGTCGTAGATGCCTCCCGTTGCGAGAACAGGCCGGGCTATCTCGTAGCGCTCCGCCCGGGAGCCTACGCCTTGCTATGCGACACAGGACTCGTTCTGCGCCCAGGCGACACGTGCCGGGTTCGCGTTGCAGAATTGAGCGAAGACAAACGGCTCGTACAGTTGGCTCCTGTCGTCCGTGCGGTATAACCTGCGGCTGC
>JAYWIE010000547.1:0-2166 GCA_043789155.1 Rubricoccaceae bacterium
CGGACACGGACGACCTCGTCGCTGCGACCACGACGGCCGCGCAGGTCGTAGACCGAGACGTCCACGTCCGACGCCGCGGGCACGTCGAACGTGACCGCCGTCGAGGCGGAGGTCGGGTTCGGGGCCGGCGCAGCGAGCGCAAACGCGGCCGGGGCCGCGCCTTCGCCCGCCGTCGTGCGGCCGGTCGTGACGTGGAGCACGAAGCGCGGCGCGGTGCCGGCCTTGGCCTGCGCGGCCGTCGTGGTCGCAGCGACGAGGTCGTCCGTGTCCGGGCGGGCAGCCGCAGCCGTCTGCTCGAACGCGTACTCGCTCGCCGTGCGCATGTCCACAGTCGCGCCCGTCACGACGTCGCGGAGCTCGAGCGCCCACGTCGCCGGGAGCGCGTCGAGGCCCGCCCACGAGAGCGTCAGCGCCGGGGCGGTGCCGACGGCGTCCACGACGAGCGGGACGTCGAAGGACGCCGCGTCGAGCGGGCGGGACTCCTGCGCCTTGACGCGGGCGGTGCCGTCGAGGAACGTGCCCTGGAAGCCGACGGTCGCGTAGGCCGTCGCGAGCGGGGCCAGCTTCGAGGCGTCGAAGAGGTCCCAGCCGCCCGTTGCCGTCTCGGCCGAAACGGCCAGCGTCGCGGCGAGGTCGACGGTCGGTACACCCGTCGCGGCGTCGGTGCCGTCGAGGCGGAAGGCGACGACGGCCGCGGGCGAGTCCGCCGAGCGTCCGACGAACGTGCCGCCGGTGACCTGCGCCGACGTCGGGATGACGAGGCTGGCCGACGTGTTGTTCTCGACCCAGAAGCCCTGCCACGCCGTCGCGACATCGGGCGTCGGGAAGGACGGAGCCGAGACGTACGAGCCTGCGCCGGCCCCTGCGTTCGGGTCCCACGTCTGCACGACGGCGCTGGCGAGGGTCGCCCCGCCCGTCCACGTCGCGATGGTCGTCGAAGCCACGTTAAGCGACGTACGGAACGGGTTGGCGAGCATCGTGAAGCCGTCGTTCGTCGCCGAGAGCACGTTGAGCGTGCGCGTCGCACTGGCCGTGTTGGCGACGCCGGTGCCCTGGAGCGGCATCGGGAGGACGAAGCTCCGGCTCGTCCCGCCGCCGTCGTTGGCCGGGTTCGGGGTGATGTCCTGGTTGTAGAGCCGCCAGAAGAATCCCTGGCCGGGGACGAGCGTGTTGGCGACATCCGTCGCCGCGACGAAGCTCGTCGCCGGCGGGGCCGGAATCGTCCCGGCATAGCCCGTGAAGAGGTTGTCGAAGGCGTAGCCGGGGTACTGGCCGACGACCGACTGGACGAGGTTCATGCCGGCGAGGCGGCCGACCGTCATCACGTTGCCCGTGCCTGTCGCCAGCGGCGAGCCCATCATGCGGTAGCCGGCACCGCCCGCCGCGGTCGCCTGCGTCTCCGCCTCGAACGTGAAGCCGCCAGCTCCGCCGTTGGGGTAGACCGGCCCGCCCACCGCGTTGTCGCGGTACTCGGACGTGGCCGTCCCGAGCGGGTTCGACAGTCCGATAGCGACGCCGCCGGCGTCGACGAAGGTTGACACGTTCGTGTTCAGCCGGAAGGGGACGCCGTTGGCGTCGTTGCCGGTGGGGTAGCGCACCTCGAAGCGGTCCTCGCGGTTGGCGACGCCGCCGTCATGGATGATGAGCTGCGTCGTGACGAACCGGGCTGCCGCGTTCGGGAACAGCGTGGTGGTCGTGCCCGCGTCGTAGTTGTGCCACCATGTGACGACGAACTCGGTATCGCCGTCGCCGTCCGTGTCTGCAGTCCCGTAGTAAATCCCCGGGTTGCCACCGACGCCTCCGTTCGCGTCATCGTAGACGGCACCGGCATGGAGGTCGGTGAAGACCGCTGCAGCCATCCCGAGACCCGACGTGTTCGGGAGGACCGGGCTGAACACCGTGGCACCAGACCCGAACGTGACGTACCCGTTCGTCCCGATGAAGAGCTGTTCGTAGGTCGTGCCGAAGAACCGGACGCTCGCGCCCGTGATGAGTGGGTCGAGTGTGGTGGCGTCGATCACGAAGAACCCGTCGTCCTCCGAGCCGTTGCCCGTCGCAGGCGTGCTGGGGAGGAGTGTGTGGCCGGTTATCGGCACGAACGCCGTTCCCGGCGTGGTCACCGTCGATGCGGCCGTGCAGGCACCTGTGACGGTGTTGCGGAAGGCG
>JAYWIE010000548.1:0-2164 GCA_043789155.1 Rubricoccaceae bacterium
CGTCCGACGTTGAGCCAGCGGGCTGGTTCACGGGCGCGGGCGCGCGCGGGGTCGAGCGGGCCATCGCGGACAAATTCCTGCGCACGACGTCGCGGCTCACCGCGCTCGCCGAGGTCCGGCGGATGTAGCCGCTACGCCGCGCGTGGCCGCCACGCCGCGTGTGGCCGCTACTTGGTGCCCGACGCGTCACCCGCACGCACGGCCGGGCGGTCGTACCCATCTTCCGCCGCCGCGTCGACGGTGAGCGTGTAGTCGCCGGTCTCGCCGACCGCGACGGAGTTGGCGTAGACGAGGTAGAGCCCGGCCGGCAGCGGGGCCGAGACGCTCGCGCGGTCCGTCCGGCCGGCGTTGCGGTCGCGCGCGACCTCGACGAGCGGGTCCTGCGCGCCGAGGTCGGCCCGGAGCAGGAAGAGGTACGGCGAGACGTCCTGCGAGACGAGGTCGAGGTCGACGCGCGCGGCCTCGCCGAGGCGGAAGGCGTAGAAGTCCTGGTACGAGTCGTCGGACTGGAGGCAGTCGCCGGAGTCGAGCGTGCCCGTGGCGCGGTCGGTGACGGAGCGGACCGTCGCATCGCAGTCGAAGAAGTCTCCGGTGAGCCGCTCGAGCTCGGAGCGGTCCGAGGACGAGACGTCGTCGAGCAGGCTCGACGAGAGAAGGTCGCAGCCGGGCGCGACGAGCAGCAGGACGGCGGCGAACGCGGGGAGACGAAGCGTCATGGACTCACAGGGTTGGAGCAGGAAACGGGACTCGAAACGTACCCCGTCGCACGTCACCGTCGCTACCCCCGCGCGGGGGAATCGCTGCCGGCTCGGACGCGCGCCCGGCGCGGGCCTAGCTTCCCCGTGTCTCCCGCTGCGATGCCTCGACCCTCCGCCCTGCTCCTCGCCGCCGCGCTCGCCGCCGCGCTCGGCGTCGCGCTCGGCGCGTGCGCGACGCCGGTCGCGCCGTCGGGCGGGCCGCCAGACACGACGCCGCCGGCGCTCGTCGGGTCGCTCCCGGCGCGCGGCGCGACGCGCGTCGCGGCCCGCGAGGTCGTGCTGACGTTCTCGGAGCGGCTCGACGTGGCGAGCGCGAGCGCGGCCGTCCGCGTCACGCCCGAGCCGGCCGCGCCGCCGCGCGTGACGGTCCGCGGCGCGGACCTGATCGTCGCCCTCGACTCGCTGCGGCCCGACGCGACCGTCGTCGTGACCGTCGGGACGGGCCTTACGGACGCGCGCCGGGTCGCGCTGCGCGCGCCGGTCATCGTGGCCTTCTCGACCGGCGACCGCCTCGACGGCGGGCGCATCGCCGGCGTCGTGCGCTCGCCCGCGACCGGCGCGCCGGCCCCGGGCCTCGCCGTGTGGGCCTACGCCCTCGCGGACTCGACGGCCGAGCCGCCGGACCCCGCCACGACGGCCCCGGACTACCGCACCGAGACGACGGCGGACGGGGCGTTCCGGCTCGACTACCTGCGCCCCGGCGTCTACGCCGTCGCTGCGGTCGCGGACCGCTCGCGCGACGGCCGCGCCGACGCCGGCGAGACGGTCGCCGTGGCCCCGCAGCGCGCGCTCCGCGCGGCCGAAGCGGACTCGACCGCCGCGCCGGATTCGACGGCCCGCGCGCCCGTGCTGTTCTGGACGACGGCGCTCGACACCGTCCCGCCCGCGCCGCGCTCGGTCCGCGCGCTGAGCGACCGCCGCGTCGCCGTCCGCTTTACCGAGAGCGTCCGCCTGCACGACGTCCGCGCGTTCACGCTCGCCGACTCGGCGACGGGCCAGACGGTCGGGGCGCGGGCCGGCATCCTGGCCGCGAGCCCGGCCGAGATCGTCGTCGTGGCCGACGAGCCGCTGCCGCCACGCCCGCTCCGCCTGCGCGCGCCGGCCGGGACCGTCGCGGACTCGTCGGGCGTCGCCGCGGGGGCGCTCGACCTCCGGGTGACGCCGGCCGCACGGCCCGACACGCTCGTCGCGCGCCTGCTCGTCGCGCGCCTGCTCGGCGCGCTACCAGCCGATTCGCTGCTCGCGCCCGGCGAGGCGCTCGTGCTGCGGTGGTCCGCCCCGCCGGACGCCGCCGCGCTCGCCGCGGTCACGGTCATGGACATGTCTGGTACTGCAATAACGGAATCGCCGGTGACCGACGACGGCGTCGCCTTCCGCTACGCCCTGCCCGCGCCGGGCGTCTACAG
>JAYWIE010000549.1:0-7620 GCA_043789155.1 Rubricoccaceae bacterium
GGGACCGACACGTTCGCGACGCGCTACCTCGTCAACGACGCCTGCGTGATGGCGGGCGTGCCGAACGTGTTCGCGTCGCTCAGCCGGTTCGACGGCCAGGCGTCCGTCTTCGGCGCGGTCGACGCTGCCGGCCAGCGCGGACCGTGCTACCGCTGCGTCTTCCCCGAGCCGCCGCCAGCCGGGACGGTTCCGTCGTGCGCCGAGGGCGGCGTGCTCGGCGTGCTGCCCGCGCTGCTCGGAACGATTCAGGCGACCGAGACGCTCAAGCTGCTGCTGGGCATCGGAAACCCGCTCGTCGGTCGCCTGCTCCTCGCCGACGGGCTCGGCATGACGTTCCGGACACTCCGCGTCGCCCGCGACCCGGCCTGCCCGGTGTGCGGCGACGTCCCCACGATCACGACCCTCCTACAATCCGCCGCGACCTGCGGTCCGACCATGGCCTCCATCCCCGAAATGACCGCCCTCGACCTGAAAACGCTCCGCGACGCCGGCGAGGACCCGTTCGTGCTCGACGTGCGCGAGCCCGACGAGTACGAGGCGGCCAACATTGACGGTGCACTCATTCCGCTCGGGGAGCTGCCCTCGCGGCTGGACGAGCTCGAGGCGCACCGGGACGACGCCGTACTGGTCGTCCACTGCCGGTCGGGCGCGCGGTCGGCCCGGGCCGTCGAGTTCCTGCACCAGAACGGGTTCGCGAACGCCGTCAACCTCGCCGGTGGCATCCACAGCTGGAGCGACACCGTGGACCCGTCGCTCCCGAAGGTGTGACGGTCGTTCTCGCAGGCCCGACGGGCGTCGGCAAAACCAGTCTCGCGCTCGACCTGGCCGAGCGCCTCGGCGTAGACATCCTGTCTGCCGACAGCCGGCAGGCCTACCGCGAGCTGGACATCGGCACGGCGAAGCCGACGCCCGAGCAGCGCGCCCGGGTTCGCCACCACTGGGTCGACGTCCTCGACGTCGGGCAGCCGACATCGGCGGGCCTCTTCTCGCGCGAGTTCGACCGGCTTGCGGCCGCGGGACCGTCGCCGCTCGTGGTCGGCGGCTCGACGCTCTACGTCGACGCCGTCGTCCGCGGCCTCGCCGCTCTGCCTGAGGTGCCACCGGGCGTTGCCTTGGATGTGTTCGCAGAGACGGCGACGGCCGCCGGGCGCGCGGCGCTCTTCGCCGAGTTGCTCGCGGCCGACCCGGCGGCGGCGGCGACGCTGGACGCGACCAAGACGCAGCGCGTAGCGCGGTTCGTCGGCGTGCTCAGAGTGAGCGGCCGCGGGCCGTCCGCGTGGTGGGCCGAGGCCGTGCCGCCGCGCTCGGACGTGCAGCTGTTCGTGCTAAGCCGTCCGCGAGACGAGGTGTACGCGCGGATCGAGGCCCGGGTCGACCAGATGCTCGCGGACGGGCTCGTGGACGAGAACCGACGCCTGCTCGGGGCCGGTTTCGCACCCGACGCGCCGCCGCTGCGGACGATCGGCTACCAGGAGCCGATGGCGTTTCTGCGCGGCGAGATCTCGGAGGGCGAGATGGTCCGGCTGCTGAAGCAGAACACGCGCCGCTACGCGAAGCGGCAGTTCACGTGGTTCCGGCGATACCCGGAGGCGGTCTGGGTCGAGGCCGATGCCTCCCCTCTGCGTGCCATCTGTGACAGTTTAAGCTCTAAGTGACATTTTGCAATAACGGATTAATCGCTCTGGTCCGGGCCGAACCGGATCCGGAGGCCGCCCGCGACCGGCTCCACCGACGTCGCCAGCGCCTGGATCAGGAACAGGCCGCGCCCCCTGACGGCGTCGTCGGGCGGAAGGATGGCCGCCCGGATCTGCCGGACGTCCGGTCCGGGGCCGAGCACGTCGAGGCGGACCGATTCCGCTGAGACGGTCCACGCGAGCGTCACATCTCCCGCGCCGTGCTCGACCGCGTTGGCCGCGATCTCGCCCGCGACGATCAGGACCCGGTCGGCAAGCGCGCGCGGCAGTCCGCTGAGGCCGAGGGCCAGATCCGAATGAGCGGCTGCTACAGTGGCAGCGTCAGCGCCCGGTGCGAGGGTGAAGCCGGGCATCGTCGTAGGCGCGCACGAGGGTGTGGCCGAGAAGGTAGCGGACGGCGACGCTCTGCACCGGTGCCGGGACGCGCGGCGCGAGCCAGCGGACGACACGGCCGAGCGCGCGGGACGATGCGACGCTGTGCCGCACGCCGGGACGGAGCACCGAGTCGAACCGGGCGAGCCGAAGAATGTCCGGCGACCGGGATTCGAGAGCCGGAAGCGCGCGGCCCAAGCACGCGATGTTGGCGAGCACTCGGTCCAGCGTCCCCGTGTCGGACAGAGCGACCGTCGCTCCTGAGGCGCACAACCCGTCCGGGGCACCGTCCGCGAGGCGCGCGGCGAGTGCGAGGTCTTCGCCGTACGCGACGTCCACGTCGAAGCCGCCTGCCCGTTCGAGGGCGTCGCGGCGGACGGCGCTCGCGCCCGTCAGGAAGAACCTCCACGGCAGCACGTCGCCAGGGCGCGCGCCCGGTGGAACCCCGCGCCGCGCACGGCGGAGATAGACGCCGTACGGGTCGTCCGCGACGTCCGTCGGGACGAAGCGGGCAACCGTCGCGGTCGCGCCGCCGGCCAGCGCGCGAACGAAGCGCTCGGCCATGTCGGCCTCGGGTGCGACGTCGGCGTCGAGGAAGACGAGGACGTCGCCCCGAGTGGCGGCGACGCCGGTGTTTCGGGCCGCGGCCCGGCCGCGGTTGGCGTCGTGGCGGACGATCCGGGCGCGGGGTTCGGCCGCGACGAGCGGCTCGAGCATCTCGGCCGTGCCGTCCGTGGAGCCGTCGTCGACCCAGACCCACTCGTCGACGCCGCTCAGCGCGAGCGTCGCCGGGGCACACGTCGGGAGAACGTGGCTGCCGTTGAAGACCGGGACGACGACGCTCGTCACGGCCGCAAGCGCGTCGGGAGCCGCCCGGCGACGCAGCCCCCCTCTCCTTCCCTCTCCATCAGGACGTGGGATCGTTTTGATGTTTGGAATGGTGATGCAATAACGGAATAATCGGTTGGGAGCATGAAGTGTGCCGCCCGAGAGACCGACGCGAACAGAGCGGGCGTGGTGGACACGGATCGCGGGCTGGGTGCGCGTCAGAGGACGACGAGGTCGGCCGAGAGCGGCGTCAGGCTCTGCGCCCCGTGCTCCCGAACCGCCACGACGTCCTCGGTGCGGATGCCGAAGCGCCCCGGCAGGTAGACGCCGGGCTCTACGGTGACCGTCGCCCCGAGCGGAAGCACGTGGTCGACCTGCCCCGAGAGGCGCGGCCACTCGTGGACCTCGGTCCCGACGCCGTGCCCGAGGCTGTGCGTGAACGCATCGGCCAGGCCGGCCTCGGCGAGGACGGACCGGGCCGCGCGGTCGACGTCGGCTCCGGAGACGCCGGCGCGGACCGCGGCGATGCCCGCCGTCTGCGCGCGCCCGACGGCGGCGTAGGCCCGCCGCGCGTCGTCGCCCGGCTCGCCGACGGCGACCGTCCGCGTGAGGTCCGAGCAGAAGCCGTCCAGGATGCCGCCGACGTCGATCACGACGAGGTCGCCCGGTTCGACGGCCTTGCCGGAGGGCCGCGCGTGCGGGAGCGCGCCCCGTGCTCCAGCGGCGACGATGGGCTCGAACGACATCGCGGAGCAGCCGGCGCGGAGATGGCGCACGACGAGCTCAGCCGCGATCTCGTGCTCCCGCGCGCCTACGCGGACGAGCGGGAGCACGGACGTCAGGATGGCGCACGTGAGCGCCTGCGCGCGGCCGACGGCGGCGATTTCGACCTCGGTCTTGGTCGCCCGTGCCTGCGCGAGAAGCGCGTTGACGGGGACGATTTTTACGTTTATGTTGCAATAACGGTCAAAGATCGAGACCGTCATCGTGTCCCCCTGCACGGCGACGCGCCGCGCCGCGCCGAGCAGGCCCGCGGCCTCGACGAACGCCGGCAGCGCGTCCTGCGTGATATGGACCGTCGCGCCCTGGGTTTCCCCTTCCGCCTGCGTCGTGTAGCGGCCGTCGGTGACGAGATGCGCCGCCGTTTCAGTCACGACGAGCACGCCGTTCGAGCCCGTGAACCCGACCGCCCACGCGACGTCCGGCCCGTGCGTCACGAGGCAGGCGTCGCACCCGTGCTCCGCCGCGAGCGCCCGAACGGCGTCGAGGCGCTCCGGAGCTCTGCCACTGGCAACAGGTTCGGGTTCACCCGATGGCCCCCTCCCACTGGCCCCCTTCATCGCTTCGTGGTGTAGTTGGGCGACTCGGACGTGATCGTGACGTCGTGCGGGTGGCTCTCGCGCAGGCCGGCCGACGTGATGCGGACGAACCGGGCGTGCTCCTGCAGGTCGGCGACCGTCGGGGTGCCGCAGTAGCCCATCGCCGCGCGGAGTCCGCCGACCATCTGGTACGCGATCTCGGCGAGCGCGCCCTTGTACGGCACGCGACCCTCGATGCCCTCGGGGACGAGCTTGCCGAGGTCGTCCTCGGCGTCCTGGAAGTAACGGTCCTTGGAGCCCGCGGCCATCGCGCTGAGCGAGCCCATGCCGCGGTAGTTCTTGTAGCGCCGGCCCTCGTAGAGGACCGTCTCGCCCGGCGACTCCTCGACGCCGGCGAAGAGGCCGCCGATCATGACGGTGTCGGCTCCGGCGGCGAGCGCCTTGGGGATGTCGCCGGTCTGCTTCACCCCGCCGTCGGCGATGACCGGGACGCCGTGGGGGCGCGCGGCCTCGGCGCACTGCATGATGGCCGTGAGCTGCGGCACGCCGACGCCCGCGACGACGCGCGTCGTGCAGATGGAGTTGTGAACGACCGCGTTGTCCGCAATGAAGCTGTGGGTCGGGCAGTCGACCTCGATGTCGTAGACCGGAACCCGCTCTCCCGTCGCCTCGCACCCGAGCGCCTTGACGACGCCGAACGCGCTGAGGTGGCGCTTCTCGTGCGAGACGTTCAGCCGCGAGACGTACGACGGCAGGCACGAGGCGTCCTTCACGCCTGGCAGCCCACCCGCCGTCGGTGCCTCGGCTCGGCAGTTCGGGAGGCTCCCATGGATCTCAAGGCACAGCAGGTTGAACAACTCGGCGAGGCGCAAAGACGTGTTCCGGAACGAGAGGCGGCCGTCCGAGGACACATGGCCGTCGCTCTCCAGAAGCCCGGCGAACAGGCCGCGGCGGTAGTCCAGGTTTGCGCACGCGAACCGCTCCGGGAGGTGCTTCATGTCGCGCTTCCCCATGAGCGCGAACAGCCGCGCCCACTGGAGCGAGTACAGGTTGACGTGAATGGCATTCCCGACCCGGTTCACGGTCGGCGCGACGCCGGTGACGCGCTCGACGGACGCCGCGAGCCCTTCCGCACGCTGCGTGTCCCGGGCATTGATGTACCACGACACGCGCCCTATCTCCGAGTTTCGACTGGGGGCGACGAACGCATGGCCGTCTCCCAGAAAAAACCCAAATACGTATCCAAGGTCGTAATCAGGTGTGACCCGACGCCGGTACCGTTCAAGTTGCTTCTCCGTGCGAGACGCGAACTCCGCGATGTCGATCTCGAAGGATGCCGGACGCTCGAACGCGACGGTTCTCGGGAACAGGTATGCACGCTGCCCCGGTCGCGCGACTTCCTTCCAGACGAGCTTGGACGCGCCGAGGCGCGTCGGGCGCGACAGCGTCTGCTGGTATCCCTGGGCAGAGACCGTCGCCGGGCTCGTCGTACCGAGGTCTCCGACGAAGAAGCGGTGGTCGGGCGTGCAAACCGTCGGGCGCAGAGTCCCCGTGTGGCGCACCCGGACCGTCTCGCGGACGCCGGTGCACCACGCAGCGCGCACCGGCACGGGCAGCCCGTGCATGTTGATCACGCGGTCTCCGGGCTGCACGTCCTCAATGTTCTGGTAGGTCCCGCCGGCCATCAGCACGCGCGTGCCAGCGGCGAAGCAGCCCGGCCCGATGCCGACCTTGACCGCGTCCGCGCCGGCCGCGATGAGGTCAAGCGTGCCCTCGGCCGTGGCGACGTTGCCGGCGACGACCTGCAACTCGGGGTGGCGCGCCTTGACCCGCGCGACCATGGCGAGGACGCCGGCCGAGTGGCCGTGCGCCGTGTCCACGACCACGAAGTCGACGCCGGCCTCGACGAGCGCGTCGACCCGCTCGTCCGTGTCCGGCGTCACCCCGACGGCGGCCCCGACGAGCAGGCGGCCGAAGGCGTCCTTGGCGGCGTTCGGGTGGCGCTTCTTTTTCTGGATGTCCTTGAACGTGATGAGCCCGCGGAGCACGCCCGCCGCGTCCACGACCGGCAGCTTCTCGATCTTGTGCTGCTGGAGGATGTCCTCGGCCCCGTCGAGCGTCGTCCCGACGGGCGCGGTGACGAGGCCCGCGCCGTCGCCGGCCGTCATGACGTCGCCGAGGGCGGTCGCGTTGGACGGCTGGAAGCGGAGGTCGCGGTTGGTGACGATGCCGACGAGGCGGCCGCCGGCGTCGACGACCGGGATGCCGCCGATGGAGTAGCGCGCCATCCGCTCGCGGGCGTCGCCGACCGTGTGCTCCGGGCGGAGCACGACCGGGTCCTGGATCATGCCGGACTCGCTCCGCTTCACGCGTCGCACCTCGCGGGCCTGGAGCTCCGGGCTCATGTTCTTGTGCAGCACCCCGACGCCGCCCTCGCGCGCGATCGCGATCGCGAACGTGGCCTCGGTGACGGTGTCCATCGCCGCCGAGACGAGCGGCACCGCGAGCCGGAGCGTCCGCGTGAGCCGCGTCGACGTGTCGACGTCGCGCGGCATCACGTCCGAGCGGCCGGGGATGAGCAGGACGTCGTCGAAGGTGAGGCCCTCGTAGGCGATTTTGGACATTGGGTAACGTGTCAGGTGTGCAGGTGACAGGTGACAGGTAGAGCGCAGGGGGGGGCACGCACCACATGCCACTTCGCCACGTGCCACCTGTCACCCGCCGTAGACGATGGCCTTGAGCTTGACCCGCCGGCGCAGCGCGTTGACCTCGTGCGGGTGGAGCGCGCGCCACTTGCCGCGGCGGAGGCCGTCGAGCGTGAGGCCGGCGTAGGCGATGCGCTCGAGCGCCTCGACGCGCGTGCCGAGGGCCTCGACCATGCGGCGGAGCTGCCGGTTGCGGCCCTCGTGCAGGCCGACCGCGACGACGCGGCGGTCGGGCGAGACGAACTGCGCGCCGTCGGCGCGGGCGAGGCCGTCGTCGAGCATCACGCCCTGCGTGAGGCGGCCGAGGTCGTCGTCCGTGAGCTCGCGCTCGGCCGTGCAGAGGTACAGCTTGACGGTCTCGTAGCGCGGGTGCATCAGGCGGTGCGCGAGGTCGCCGTCGGTCGTGAGCAGGAGCGCCCCCGACGTGTTGCGGTCGAGGCGGCCGACCGGGAAGAGGCCGGAGAGGGTGTCCTTGGGCAGGTCCAGCAGGTCCATCACCGTGCGGCGGTCGCGCTCGTCGCTCGTCGTGGTGATGGCCCCCGTGGGCTTGTTCATCAGGATGTACGTCAGCCCGACGGGCCCGACCGGGTGGCCGTCGACGCTCACGCGGTCGCCGGGGCCGACCTGGACGCCCATGCCGGTCTCGACGGCCCCGTTGACGGACACGCGGCCGGCGGTGATGATGGCATCGGCCTCGCGGCG
>JAYWIE010000550.1:0-7608 GCA_043789155.1 Rubricoccaceae bacterium
GGCTCGCCCGCGACCTCGTGGCCGTCCAGCGGACGCCCGAAGTGCTCAAGCGGACCGTCGCCCGCGTCGGCGAGACGTTCTCGGTCCACGCCGTCGCGCTCCTCCCCGACGAGGAGGGCCGGCTCCAGAGCGTCATCGCGCACGGCGGTCCGGCCCGGCTCCCGGCCAAGGAGGAGGCCGTCGCGGCATGGACGTACGCCCACGGCCGGCCGGCCGGCCGCAAGACCGACACGCTCGCGGCTGCCGACGGCCTGTACCTCCCGTTCGCGGCCGGCGGACAGCCGCTCGGCGTGCTGGCGCTTTTTCTCGAAGACGGCCGCGTGTTCGGAGCCGACGAGCGGGCGCTCGCCGAGGCGTTCACGAACCAGGCCGCCCTCGCGCTCAAGCGGAGCGACCTCGCCGGGTGGATTTGGCCATCGCCGTCGGTCCCGCGCCCGACTCTCCCGTCAACATCCGCGGTAATCAAGGGCGGCAGGCACAGTAGCGATGTCTCGCTTTAGGTGTATCGCCACGGAGGCGGTAGACCTCCTCGCACCATCTGTGCCGAGACCGTACGCACCCTTCGCTCTATTCGAACCGGCCTATCAGCAGGGAACCCGCTCGTGCATGGTGTGAGCGCCGAAGACCTCGACTGACAGGCCCGATTATCAGGCCTGCCAGTCGGTGTACACCCGAGTGGATTCGAACCACTGGCCTTTGGTACCGGAAACCAACGCTCTATCCAGCTGAGCTACGGGTGCGTTCGGCCAAGATACGCTCGCGCCGCGCCGGGCGCGCCTCCAAGACGCTGTGAACCGCGCGCCCTCAGGCGATGAGGCCCTCGACGACCCCGCCGTGCGCCTCGCGGGCGTCCGCGCCCGCGGCCGTCAGCGAGCCGAGGACGAACGCGCACGCCGCCCACGTCAGGCCCGCGCCGAAGCCGACGAGCGCGAGCGTGTCGCCCGGCCGCGCCCGGCCCGAGTCCAGCACCTCGGACAGCGCGATCGGGATCGACGCGGCCGACGTGTTGCCGAAGCGCTCGACGTTCATCACGACCTTCTCGGCCGGCACGCCGAGCTGCTCGGCCGCGTACTCGATGATGCGCGCGTTGGCCTGGTGCGGGACGAGCAGGTCCACGTCCGCCATCGCGAGCCCGGCCTGCCCGAGCACGCGCGTGACGGACTCGACCATCGCCCGCGTCGCGAACTTGAAGACGGCCCGGCCGTCCATGCGGAGGTAGTGCAGGCGGGCGTCGATGGCCTCCTGCGAGACCGGGATGCGCGTGCCGGGGCACGGCGCAATGATGGCCTCGAAGGCCGACCCGTCCGAGCCGAGCTCGAAGCCGAGCACGCCGCACGGCTCGCTCGACGCGCGCAGCACGACCGCCCCGGCCCCGTCGCCGAAGAGGACGCACGTGTTGCGGTCGGTCATGTCGAGGTTTTTGGAGATCGTCTCGGCCCCGACCAGCAGCACCGTCCGGTACGCGCCGGTCCGGATAAACTGCTCGGCCGTGACGAGGCCGTACACGAAGCCCGTGCAGCCGACCATGAGCGTCATCGCGCCGGCCCGCGTCGCCCCGACGCGGTGCTGGACCTGGCTCGAGACCGGCGGCGTGAGGTAGTCCGGGCTCGACGTCGCCACGAGCACGAGGTCGATCTCGTCGCCGGCGACGCCGGCCTTCTCCATCGCGCGCAGCGCGGCCTCGACGCAGAGGTCCGACGTGGCCTGGCTCGCGTCGGCGAAGTGCCGCTCGCGGATGCCCGAGCGCGACCGGATCCACTCGTCCGTGGTGTCGACGAGCTGCGCGAGGTCGTCGTTGGTGACGACGCGCTCGGGCACGTAGTGGCCCCAGCCGATGAGCGAGGCGTGGAGGTCGGTCATGTGGTACACGTGGAAGCGCTGCCGGAAGCTACGCCGCGAGCCGCCGCCGGCTGTGGCGGGGAAGGCGTCAGGGGCGGAAGCGGCCCGTCGCGAGAAAGTGGAGCGTGAGCGCGATGACGTCCGGCGCGCGCATGATCAGCGCGTGCGTCCGCGCGACGACGGCCGTGTCGGCGAGGCCGGGCGTCGAGAGCGCGCTCGCGACCGAGACGAGGCCGTCGTTGTCGCCGGCGAAGGCGCGGCCGAAGGGCACGAGCCGGCGCGTGCCGGCGACGACGCCGGCCTCGACGCCGCGCACGGGCCCGAGGCCGTTCGGGACGCTGCCGCCGGCCGTCGTGAGCTCGGCGAGGGCGGGCCCGAGGATGGCGCGGACCGGGCGTGCGGTGTGGAGCGCGTCGGCGATCTCGGAGCCGCCGTGTGGCGGGGCGAGGAAGACGGCCCGCGAGCCGCCCGGCAGCGGCCGCCCGGCGTCCAGGCGCGCCGCGGCGAAGGCGCGCACGAGCACGCCGCCGAGCGAGTGCGTCACGAAGTGGACGCGCGCGGCCCCGCCGTCCAGCAGCCGGTCCACGGCCGGCGCGACGTGCCCGGCCACGAGCGCCTCGACGCCGAGCGCCGTCGAGGGGTAGGGCGCGAGCGTGGGCGCGTAGCCGGCTGCGGCGAGCGCCCGCGCCATCGGCCCCATCGAGGCCGCGCGCCGGCCGAGGCCGTGGAAGAGCAGGACGGGATCGGGCACCAGGGAGGGTTGAGAGGTTTCAGGGGTGAGAGGTTGAAGAGGAAATGCCTCTCGCTGCGCGGCCTTCCCCTTTCAACCTCTCAACCCCTCCACCTCGTAACCTCGTCTACCGGTTGCGGCCGAACTTCTCGTGGGACGACACCCAGTCGTTGGACGAGATGGCCGAGCCCAGCGAGATCTCGCCCGCGAGCACGACGCCCGCGATGATCTCGGCGAGCTTGCGCGCCTTGCCCTTGCCGACGCAGCCGAGCATCGCGAGGCACTCGCGCTGCGTCGCCAGGCCCGTCCCGCCGCCGTGCGTGGCGATGATCAGCGACGGGATCGTGATCGACATGAACAGGTTGTCGTCCGGCGTGTGCTCGACGTACAGGATCGCGGCTGAGGACTCCGAGACGTTGGCGACGTCCTGCCCGGTCGCGATGAACATGGCCGTGATGCCGTTGGGCGAGTGGAGGCCGTTGTTGTTGGCCCCGGACAGCAGCGACCCGATGCCCGCCGCGACGCCCCAGTGGTACGCCAGCCCGGCCGGCTCGACGCGCATCACCTGCCTGAGCACGTCGCCCTTGATGTGGCACTCGGCCGTGACGCGCTTGCCGCGCGTGCGCATGATGTTGACCATGGACGCCTTCTTGTCCGTCGCGAAGTTGGACTCGAGGTAGAAGCGCCGGATCTCGGTGTGCGTGTCCAGGATCCACGAGCACGCGGCGAAGGTGGCGCGGCCGACCATGTTCTGCCCGGCCGCGTCGCCGGTCGAGAAGTTGAAGCGGCAGAAGGCGAAGTGGTTCGAGAGGTACGTGTCGATCGAGAGCAGCTTGCCGACGCTCGTCGTGGACTCGGCCTGCGCCCGGATCTCGTCCATGTTGTCGTCGAGCCACGTCCGGAAGTCGCGGGCCTCGCGGGCGGTCTCGAAGATGAAGACCGGCGCGCGCTGCATCTGGTCGTCCGAGACGGTGCAGGTGACGCCGCCGGAGAGGTTGAGCACCTTCATCCCGCGGTTGTAGCTCGCCACGAGCGTGCCCTCGGTCGTCGCCATCGGGATGAGGAAGTCGCCCTTGGCGTGCTCGCCGTTGACCGTCAGCGGGCCGGCGATGCCGAGCGGGATCTGGGCGACGCCCGTGAAGGCCTCGATGTTGCCGCCGAGCGTGTGCGGGTCGAAGGAGTAGCTCGAGATGTGCTCGAACGTCGTGCCGGCGACCTGCTCCGCGAAGCGCTGGCGGGCCTTGATCGCGCTCTCGGAGTAGTCGTCGTCGGTGTCGCGCGGGACGCGCGCCATGTCCGGCCGCGCGGCCTGCACCGAGTCCTTGACGTCGAGCTCCATCTCGCCCATGCCGTCGATCTCGAAGCGGAGCGCGATCTCGTGGACGCCCTCGCGGGCCTCGACCCCGGGCACGTGGACCGTCACGACGCAGCGCAGCGGGAACGCCATCGGGCTCGTCGCCGAGACGCTCGTCGCGGGCACGGGCGCGGCGTCGTCGAGCGAGAGCGAGATCCGGTCGGCCCGGACCTCGGTGCCGTCGATGGTGACGCTCGTGAGGCCGGTCAGCGCCGTGTCCATGAGCCTGTTCTTGAGGCTGAACAGGACGCCGGCGTCGGTCGGGGTGAGCGAGCCGTTGGTGTAGAGCTGGCGGAGGACGAGGCTGGGGATCTTCATGGGCGCGGGGCTGTGACGGTTCGGTGAAGCTACGATGCACGCGCGTCCGGGGGCCCCGGCGTCACAGCCCGCGCCATCCGGACGTGCGGCCCGACGCCGGGCACGTCGAAGACGCCGCCGGCGGGCGTCCACCCGGCGCGCTCGTAGAAGCCGGCCGCCGACGTCCGGGCGTTGCACCACAGCAGCGCGCCGCCCCGGCCGGCGACGGCCGCGACGCACGCCGCGAGCACGGCCGCGCCGACGCCCGTCCCGCGCGCCGAACGGTCCGTCGCCATGCCGCGGAGCTGCCACGCCGCGCCCGCCGGGACGTCCGGGACGTCGGCGAAGACGCCCGCGGGCGGGCTCTGCGGGTACACCGTCGCCACGCCGACGACGGCCCCGGCGGGCCCGGCCGCGACGTGGACCGTCGCCGCGAGGCCGTCCTCGGCGAACGTCAGCAGGCGGCCCGCGGGCCAGTCCGGGCGAAGCACGCGCGTCCGCAGCGGCAGCACGACATGAGCCGTGACGGGCGCGGCGACGGGCGGCAGGGGAGAGGTGGGCATCGGGACCGCGTATCGCGCGTGGGGCAGACCCCGAGAACGTAGCTGCGCCGGAGCCGCGCGCGCGCCGGCGCGTCCGTGCCCGATGGACCTTTTCACGCCCCCCGGCGAGACGCCCACCCCGGACGTCCCCGACCCGGACGCCCTCGGCCCGGACGCCCCAGACCTGCGCGCCCGCGCGCTCGCCGTCCACGAGCGGCTGTGCGCGGCCCACGGCTGCCCCGTCCCGTTCTTCTCGTCCAAAGACCCGCTGAGCGAGTTGGTCTCGGCGCTGCTCTCGCACCGGACCAAGAACGCCGACTCGCACCGCGCCTACAAACAGCTCCGCGAGCGCTTCCCGGCGTGGGAGGACGTCCGCGACGCCGACGAGGCCGGCGTCCGCGCGGCCGTCGCGCCGTGCACGTGGCCCGAGCAGAAGGCCCCGCGCGTGCAGGCCGTCCTGCGCGCGATCACGGACGCGCCCGAGGCCGGCGGCGTGCTGTCGCTGGACTTCCTGGCGGGCTGGGACGCCCTGCGCGCCCGGCGCTGGCTCCAGGCCTTCCCCGGCGTCGGGCCGAAGACGAGCGCGGCCGTGCTGCTCTTCTCGCGCCTGCGTGTGGCGGCGCTGCCCGTGGACTCGCACCACCACCGCGTCGCGCAGCGGCTCGGGCTCATCCCGGCGTCGATGGCCGTCGGGCCGAGCCACGACGCCCTCGCCCGCCTGCTGCCGCCCGAGTGGGACGCGCAGCAGGTCTACGACGACCACGAGGCCCTCATGCTGCACGGGCAGAGGACGTGCTTCTGGCGGAACCCGGCGTGCGGCCGCTGCCCCGTCTACGACCTCTGCGTGTGGCCCGGGAAGGCACCCCGGACGGACGGACCAGGAATTGGCTGAGTTTAGGACGGCTCGGCGCGGCCGATTCCTTCCCTATGCGCCTCCTGTCCTGCCTCGCCCTGTCCACGCTCTGCGCGCTCGCCCTGCCGGCGCGCGCGCAGCAGCTGCCCGTGAGCCTCTACGGCCTCGCCGAGGGCCTGCCTCAGACGCAGGTCTCGGCCGTCGCCGGGGACCCGCTCGGCTACGTCTGGGTCGGCACGTACGGCGGCGTCTCCCGCTTCGACGGCGACGCCTTCGAGACCTTCACCGTCGCCGACGGGCTGCCGGGCAACTCGGTCACCGCGCTCGGCACCGGCCCGGGCGGCGAGATGTGGGTCGCGACGGCCAGCGGGACGGCCCTGCGGCGGCGCGGCCGCTTCGTCCCCGTCGGCGGGCGGGCGCTGGCCGGCGCGACGGCGCTCGCGTCGGACGGCGCGCGCATGTGGGCCGTCCGGCGCAGCCGGCTCGTGTCCGTCACCGGCACGGCCGTCCGGACGTGGTCGCGGGCGGACGGCCTCCCGAGCGACTCCGTCCTCGCCGTGGCTGCGACCGGCGGCACGGCCTACGTCTCGACGGCCGGCGGGCTCGTCCACATCCGAGACGGCCGCGCGCTGCGCGTCGCGCTGCCGGCCGGGAGCGCACCGCCGCAGCGGCTCGCCGCGGCCCCGGGCGGCGTCTGGGGCCTCACGCCGGCCGGCCTGCTCCGGGTCTACGGCAGCCGCGCCGAGGCGCGCCCGTTCACCGCCGCCGAGCGCGTCGAGCCGGGCGGGCAGCTGGTCGCGGACGCCCGCGGCCGCGTGTGGGTCGGCGACCGCGCCGGGACGGTCTGGCGCTTCGGCGGGCGCACGCGCGGCGTCCCGCTCGAGGCGCGCTTCGGCGGCGAGAGCGGCATCCCACGCGTGCGCGTCGCGGCGCTGCATATCGGGGCGGCGGGCGAGGTGTGGGGCGGCGGCGGCACGGCCGGCCTGTGGCGCGTGGCGAACGAGGCGTTCGCGCTCTACGACACGGGTGCTGGCCTCGGCGTGCCCAACGTCTGGGCGACGGCCGTCGCCGGCGGCGTGCTGCTCGTGGGGGCCGAGGACGGGCTCCACCGCGAGACGCCGGCCGGCTTCGTCCGCGACGCGCGCGTCCGCCCGGGCGAGGCGGTCCGGTCGCTGCTCACGGCCCGCGACGGCCGCCTGTGGGTCGGGAGCAACGGCGGGCTCATCGCGCCCGACGGCCGCCGCATCGGCGCGGCGGAGGGCCTCCCGCGGGGGGCCGTCGCCGCGCTCGCCGACGGGCCGGACGGGACCATCTGGACGGGCTCGACCGGCGTCGGCCGCGTCTCGCCCGACGGGCGCGTGCGTGCGCTCGCGCTGCCGGGCGCGCCGGCCGCGCCGCTCGTCAACGCGCTCGTCGTCGACCGCGCGGGCACGCTCTGGGTCGCGGCCGACACCGGCGTGAGCCGCCTCGTGCCGGACGCCCGCGGCGGCCGCCTCGTGCCGGTCCCGACCGGCCGCGGCGACGCCGTCGTGAACGCGCTCGCGCTGGGCCCCGACGGGACCGTCTGGGGCGGCTTCTCGGACCACGGCCTCGTCCACTTCGCGAGCCGCGGCGGGCGCGTCGCGGCGGCGCTGCACCCGTTCGCGGCGGGCCTCGACGGCGCGACGCTCTACGCGCTCACGACGGCCCCCGACGGCCGCCTCTGGGCCGGAACCACGCGCGGCCTGCTCCGCATGGATCCGGCGCGGGCGACGCCCGGGCGTCCGCTCCCAGGGACGGTCTACGACGCGAGCCGCGGCTTCACGCCGGTCGAGTCCAACCTCGGCGCGTTGCGGTGGGACCGGCAGGGCCGGCTGTGGGTCGGCACGCCGAGCGGGCTCGTCCGCTACGACCCCCGCGCCGAGCGCCCGGCGAGGCCGCCGCGCGTCCACATCACCGGCCTCGCGCTCGGGCGCGGCCTGGACTGGCGCGCCCGGGCGACGCGCCTCGACGC
>JAYWIE010000551.1:0-7604 GCA_043789155.1 Rubricoccaceae bacterium
GTCGCGACGCTCGTGCTGCCGCACCCGACGCGGCGCGCGGCCGACGCAGATCTCGCGGCCCTGCTCGGCGCGCTCGGCGGCGTGCTCGCGGCCGTGGACCCGCGCGGCCCCGCCGCCACCGCGCCGGGCGACGGCTACGCGCCGCTGCGCGCCTTCGACCGGGCCGTCGTCGCGTTCCGGACCGCGGGCGCGCCGCTCGCGACCGGCCTCGCGAGCCGCGTCGCGGGCCGGGCCGGGCGCGTCGCTCGCCGCGACCTCTTCCTCGCGGCGTCGCTGCGGTTCCGGCTGCGCGTGGTGCTCACCGCGACCGAGCCGACGCCCGGCCGCGTCGGGCGGCTGCCCGAGGCGCTCGGACCAGCCATCGACGCCGTCCGCGAGACGGCCGAGGCCGTCGGCGAGTGGCTCGCCGCGCCCGGTCCGGCCCTGCCCGCGACCGCGCCGTCCGACGCCCTCGACGCCGCGCCGGGCCCGGCGGGCGACGCGCTGCGGGCGCTCCGCGAGCGCGTGCTCTCGTTCGCCGAGGTCCGCCTGCTCGGGTGAGGGGCTGGATCCGCGGCGGGCCCGGCCCGGTTCGCCCGGTCCACCCACCCCGACGCCCGTGCCCGACGCTCCGCCCGACCGCCTGCCCCGTGACCGCGGGGACGCCCTCGCGCGCCCCTTCGACGCCGTCGTGGTCGGGGCCGGGCCGGCCGGCCTCTCGGCCGCGCTCTCCATCGCCCGCGCCTGCCGCCGCGTGCTGCTCGTCGACGACGGCCACGCGCGCAACGCGCCCGCGGCCCAGGCCTGGGGCTTCATCACCCGCGACGGGACGCCGCCCGAGGGCATCCGCGCGCTCGGCCGCGACGAGCTCGCCCGCTACGACGTGACCGTCCTCGACGCCCACGTCGAGGCCGCCGAGCACGACCAGCACGGCGGCTTCTGCCTGTCCCTGCTGGACCACGACGGCCTGAGCGTCCGCACGCGCGCGCTCGTGCTCGCGACGGGCATCATGGACATCCTGCCGCCCGTGCCGGGCATGCGCGAGGCGTGGGGCGCGGGCGTCGCGCACTGCCCGTACTGCCACGGCTGGGACCTCCGCGGCCGCCCGACGGCCTTCTACGGCCGCGGCGAGGATGCCTTCAGCATGGGCCGCTTCCTCACGCTCTGGTGCGACGACATGACCGTCGTCACGGACGGCCCGGCCGAGTTCACCGCCGAGCAGCGCGCCGAGCTCGACGCCCGCGGCGTCGCCGTGGACGAGCGGCCCGTCGGGCGCATCGAGCAGACCGACGGGGCCGTCTCGGCGGTCGTGTTCGAGGACGGCGACCGGCTGTGCGTCGGGGCCGTCTACGTCAAGCCGGACGTGCGGCCGCGGAGCATGCTGCCCGAGACGCTCGGCGCGCGGCTGATGCCCAACCGCATCGCCGTCACGGACGACGTCGGGCGCGTCGAGGGCGTCCCGGGGCTCTACCTCGCCGGCGACGTGACGGAGAAGCAGCACCAGGTCGTGCTCGCGGCGGCGTCGGGCACGCGCGTCGCGTTCGCGCTCAACCACGACCTGCTCGTGAGCGACCTTGCCGCGCCGCACCCCTGATGACCCACACGTCCCACGTCGCGCTGCGCTGGTCCGACCTCGACGCGCTCGGCCACGTCAACAACGCCGTCTACCTCACGCTCTGCGAGCAGGGCCGCATCGAGGCCTTCGAGGCGCTAATGCCCGAAGGCTGGGCCGGGGCCGAGTCGCCAGTGCTCGCGGCCGCGAGCGTCACCTTCCGCCGGCCGATCCTCGGGACGGGCACGGCCGCCGTCGCGACGACGTTCGAGCCGCCGGGGCGGACGTCCGTGCGGACGCGCTTCACGGTGACGCTCGGCGGCGAGCTGCGCGCCGAGGGCGAGGCAGTCCTCGTGTGGATCGACGTCGCATCGGGCCGGCCCGTGCCGGTACCGGACGCGCTGCGGGCCGCCATCGCCGCCGGGTCGGCCGCGGTCGGCGACGCGCTCGCCTAGCGCGGCAGCCGCACAGCCCATGACGCCGCCGCCCGGCTCGCCGCATGGCGGGTCGGACGGCGTTCGGTCGGGCGGGCGCGTCAGGCCTCGGCCGGCGGCTGCGCGAAGGCAAGGGCCTCGGCGGCCGGGGCCGAGAGGCCGGCCTGCGCCTCGGCCGCCATCAGGACCGTGACGTCGGCCGGCACGTCGGCGAGGGCGGGCATCGCGGGCGCGGGCGGGCCGTGGCGGACGATCCCGTACGGCCCGGCGTGCCCGGCGAAGCGCCCGACGACGACGGCACCCGGCGAGGCGTCGTCGAGGTCGAGCGCGCCGCCCGCGCCGACGCGCGCCAGCACGACCGTCCCGCCGTCGAGCACGACGGCCGTGTCGCCCTCGTGGACCGCGCCCTCGTCGACGAGCACGTACTGCGCCTCGTCGAGGTCCGAGAGGCTCCGCTGGACCGTCTCGTCCAGCCGGAGCGCGTGCAACCCGTCGAGGTCGGCGAAGAGGGCGGCGAGCGAGAGCCGGCCCGTCGCCTCGCGGACGCCCGAGCGGCCGAGCGCCCCGCGGACGGCGATGCTGCCGTCGCGGCCCGAGCGGTCGACGAGGCGGTAGCCGTTGCGGTCGCGCTCGAGGAAGCCCTTGCGCGAGAGCGCGTGCAGGTTCTGCGTGACCGAGTTCGGCGAGCGGTACTCGAAGTGGTCCACGATCTCGCGGTACGTCGGCCAGACGCGGTGCTCGCGCACATGCCCCTGGAGGAATTCGAGGAAGGCGTTCTGTTTGCCCGTTAGCTGTCGTCTGCTCATAGGACCCGGAGGCCAGTTTGGCGCAAGGTAGAACGCGGGACGGGAAAACGGCACCGGGCGTTGCGTCCTAACGCACACATGCCGCACCCACGTCTATCTTTTTTGCACATCCGCCCGCTCGCGCCGCCTCCACCCCCCTGTACATGCACCGGACTCGCACCGCGGCGGACGGCGAATCGCCCTGACGCGGCACCCGGCGGGCCGGCTATCTTGGCCGCGTCCCCCCCACCACACGACCATGACCGACTCCCCCGCGCGCCCGGCCGGCGCATCCGCCCTCCGCCACGTCGACGAACACGGCAGTGCCCGCATGGGCGACGTCGGCCCGAGCGACCGGACGGCCCGGACGGCCGTCGCCGCCGCCCGCGTCCGCGTCGGGCCCGACGCGCTGCGGCTCATCCGCGAGAACGCGCTCGCCAAGGGCGACGCGCTCGTCGTGGCGCAGGTCGCGGGCGTGCTCGGGGCGAAGCAGGCCAGCCGCCTCATCCCGCTCTGCCACGACGTGCTGCTGCAGAACGTGATCGTCGAGTTCGAGCTCAACGACGCCGAGGGGACGGTCGAGGTGCGCGCGATCACCAAGACCGACGGCCCGACGGGCGTCGAGATGGAGGCCCTCACGGCCGTCTCGGTGGCGGCGCTGACGGTCTACGACATGTGCAAGTCCGTCTCGCCGACGGCGACGATCACAGACGTCCGGCTGCTCGCCAAGTCCGGCGGGGCCTCCGGCGACTACCGCCGCCCGGCCGAGGCGGACCTGCGCGCCGCCGTCCCGCACGAGAACTGAGGACGTGCGGTTTGGGGGTTGACGTTTGGGGCCATAAACCTCAAACTGAAAACCCCGACCCGCATTTCGACGCAGACCTGGTTGCCCCGCCGCCGCGTTGCCGGCGCGGGCCGTACCCTTGGGCCACTGCGGCGAAACGCTCGCCGCGCCGCGCCGTAGGTACGGCACACTCCCCACGCTCCCATGGACGCGCTCATCGGCGGCCTCGGCCTCTTCGTCATCCTCGGGATCGTGCTCGTCGCGATCCTGCTCATCTACTTCGTCCCGGTCGGGCTCTACATCTCGGCGCTGTCGTCGGGGGTGAAGCTGAGCCTCTTCGGGGACCTCGTCGGGATGCGGCTGCGCAAGGTGCCGCCGTCGATGATCGTGACGCCGCTCATCACGGCGCACAAGGCCGGCATCCCGGTGACGGCGTCGCAGCTCGAGGCGCACTACCTCGCCGGCGGCCACGTCCAGAAGGTCGTGCAGGCGCTGATCTCGGCGGACAAGGCCAACATCCCGCTCACGTTCGAGCGCGCGACGGCCATCGACCTCGCCGGCCGCGACGTGTTCGAGGCCGTCCAGGTGTCGGTCAACCCCAAGGTCATCGAGACGCCGCCGATCTCGGCCATCGCCAAGAACGGCATCCAGGTCCGCGCCATCGCGCGCGTGACGCTGCGGGCCAACATCGAGCGCCTCGTCGGCGGGGCCGGCGAGGAGACCATCATCGCGCGCGTCGGCGAGGGCATCGTGAGCACCATCGGCTCGTCGGCGACGCACGCGATGGTGCTCGAGAACCCGGACAACATCTCGAAGACGGTCCTCGCGAAGGGCCTCGACTCGGGCACGGCCTTCGAGATCCTCTCGATCGACATTGCGGACGTCGACGTCGGCGAGAACATCGGGGCGAAGCTGCAGACGGACCAGGCCGAGGCGGACCTGCGCGTCGCGCGGGCGCGCGCCGAGGAGCGCCGCGCCTCGGCCGTGGCCGCGGAGCAGGAGGAGCGCGCCAACCTCGTCCGCGCCGAGGCCGAGATCCCGAAGGCCATGGCGGACGCGCTCCGCTCCGGGACGCTCGGCGTGATGGACTACTACCAGCTCCGCAACACTGAGGCCGACACGCGGATGCGCGACGCCATCGGCGGCGGCAAGGGCCCCGCCGGCACCGGCGTCTAGTCCATATGCGCCGTCTCGTTTTCCTCGCCCTGCTCGCCGCCTCGGCCGCACCGGCTCAGGAGTCGCCGTTCGCGCTCAAGCGCCCGCGGCCCGGCGACGGGCCAGCCGCAGCGTACCTGCGCCTGCGCGACGCCGAGGCCACGTTTCGCGGAGGCGAGCGGTGGGACCAGTACGTCCAATACCGCGCTCAGGCGACCGCCGCGCTCGGCCTCCACGCCGAGGCGCTCGCGTGGTGGGACGCTCCTCGCGCGCCCGTCACGGAGCCCACCGCCGTCCTCGATCCCCTCCCCCGCGCCGCCGATGCGGCCGAGTGGATCGCGGGCCGCGCCGATACGTCGCGCGTCGTGATGGTCAACGAGGCGCACCACGACGCCGGGTCGCGCCTGCTCACGCTGCGCCTGCTACCGCTGCTCTACGCCCGCGGCTTCCGCTACCTCGCCGCCGAGGCGTTCGCGCCCGACAGCGTCCTCGCCGCCCAGCCCGGCTACCCGACGCCCGCGATGGGCACCTACCTCGGCGAGCCCGTCTTCGGCGAGATCGTCCGCGAGGCGCTGCGGCTCGGGTACACGCTCGTCCCGTACGAGATCGAAGACGGCGAGGAAGGTGGCCCCGACCCGCAGGCGCGCCGCGACTCCATGCAGGCCGCCCACCTCGCCGAGCGGACCGTCGAGCGCGACCCCACCGCGCGCGTGCTCGTCCACGCCGGCTTCGCGCACGTCCACGAAGCGGCAACCGAGTTCTGGCACCCGATGGCGGCCTTCTTCCGCGAGCGGACCGGCATCGACCCGCTGACGGTCGACCAGGTCGCGATGGGCGAGCGGAGCACGCGCGCCCACGACTCGGCCGACTACCGGGCGGCGGAGCCCAGCCTCCGCGGCGCGCCCGCCGTCCTCCTCGGCCCGAGTGGCGGGACACTGCAGCTCGGCGATGCTGCACCTGTGGACGTGCAGGTCGTCCGGCCCCGAACCGTCTACCGCACCGGCCGCCCGACGTGGATGGCGCTCGGCGGGACGCGGGTGCTTCAGACGGTCGCGCTCCCCGCGGCGTGTGCCCACGCCGTCTGCGTCGCCGAGGTGCGCCGCCCCGGCGAGCCCGGCAGCACGCCGCTCGACCGCGCCGTCGCCGAAAACGCGCGCGAGGCCGCGGTCTACGTCCCGGCGACAGGACCGTTCGAGGTCGCCGTCGTCGACGGCCGCACCGGCACGCCGATCCGATGACCGACGCCCTCGTCGCGGCCCGCGTGGTCGCCTTCGCGGCTCCGGCCGCGCTCTCGACGACGCAGGACGTCGTGCGCATCGTCCGCCCCGCGCTCGGGGCCGGGGCCGACGCCGGCGTCGTGGCCGAGGAGACGCTCGCGCTCGTGGCGACGGTCACGGCGCGCGCGGCCGAGACCGGGCTCCAGTCGCGCCGCAACGCGCTCGCGGCGGCCGGGCCGGCCCTCGCCGAGCTGCCGTTCCTCTACCACGACTACCTCCTCGGCGCGCAGATGGTGGCGCAGGGGGCCGAGGGCGACGTCGCGCCGGACGCGAGCGTCTACGAGCGGCTGGAGCGCAAGGCGGCGTTCTACGGCGTCCACCTGCCGCCGGGGCGCTTTCCCGGCCCGTCCGTCCTCGCGGCGAAGCTGCCGCTGTGGATGGGCCGCGTCTCGCCGCCGCGCCTCCCGACGAGCCCGGACGAGCGCCTCGGCGCGCTCGGGATCGCGGACCTGCTGTCGGTCCACGCGCGGCTCGTGCTCGCGTTCGCGCAGAAGGCGGCCGAGGACGGAACGGGAGATGCGGGATAGGGGGATGCGTAATGCGGGATGGAATTCTCCCTCATCCCATATTTCCCATCCCGCATCCCTCCTCTACCGGACGATCGTCACCGTCTGCCGCGCCTCCCACGCGCCCGAGCGCGCGCGGACGACGTAGACGCCCGACGCCAGCCCGGCCGTCGCGAAGGTGAACGGCTGCGCCGACCCGCCCGCGAGCGCGCCCTCGTGCAGGAGCGCCACGCGCCGGCCGTCGGCCGCGAACGCCTCGAGCGTCGCCTCGGCCGCCGCCGGGAGCGTCACCGAGAGGCGGACGTCGCCACTGCCGGGGTTCGCCGAGAGCGGACGCAGCGCGTACCCGACCGCCGCACCGCCCTCGCCCGATGACGTCCCGACGATGTTCATGCGGTAGCCCATGAAGCTGTGGAAGCTGCACTGGTACCACAGCAGGCTCGGCGCGCTCGCCGGGACCGTGAACGTGAGCGTCGCGTTGCCGGTCGCGTTGTTGCCCGTCACGCCTGTACTCCACAGCCCGGCCCCGTTGCCCGCGGCGTCGGTGGAGATGTAGAACGGGTGGACGGACGCGACGTTGCTCATCCGGAACGTGTACGTCTGGCCGCGCTGCAGCGTCAGCGTCGCGCCCTGGACGCCGTCGATGGCGTAGCCCTCGGGGTGGCCCTGCCCGACGTAGGGGTGCGCGGCCGTCTTGGTGACGGCGGTGACGGTGAACGTGGTCTGTGCCGAGACCGCCGAGGCGGCAGTGAGGACGAGCAACAGAATCAAGGCGCGCATGGCGTCGGACGGTTGTGTTCGGACAATCTAGCCGTCTGCGTCCGTCCGGCCTGCGTCGTCTTTCCAGTAGCCCCAGCTGGACGTCCGGACGGACCCGGCCCCGATGCCTGTGAACAGCATCGCGGAGCGCGCCCAGCTGTGGAGCGTCTTCTTCGCCCGGCCCTGCACGAGGCGGCGGTGGTCGCGCTCGTACACCTTCAGCCCGCCGGCGTAGGGCACGCGCCAGCCCGCCCGGCGGACCGTCCACAGCGCGAAGATGTCCTCGTTGGCCGTGAGCGCGAGGTCGAAGCCTCCGGCGTCGCGGAGCGCGCGCGTCCGGAAGAGCATGTTGGAGCCCGAGCCGGCCGGGATC
>JAYWIE010000552.1:0-7599 GCA_043789155.1 Rubricoccaceae bacterium
GGGGAGAGGGTCGGGTGGCTACTCCGCGCAGGCGGCGCGGGTCCGTCGTACACAGAAACGCCTCGCGTCCCGGTAGGGCGCGAGGCGGAAGGGGCACGCGGAGCAGTCGTCAGTCCGTCGTGGCGAAGAGCGTCGTGCCTGTAGCAGAAGCGGAGACGGAGACGCCGTCGCTCGGGCTCATCGGATACGTCTCGCCCGTGAACGCGAGCCGCATCGTGCCGCCATCCTCGCCCTGCACGATGAGGTCCGCCCAGCCCTCCGTCTGCGTCTCTGCCACGACGACCGGGCCGTGCATGAGGCTGATCTCGGCCGCGGGGCGGAACGCGCCGAACTCAGCGACCTCGAGGCTGTCCGTGATGGCCTCGAACACCAGGACGGTGCAGCCGCCAGACCCGCACCACGACTCGGACTCGACGTAGACGAGCGCGTCCTGCGCGCCGTCGTCATTGAGGTCGGCCCACTCGGTCCGCAGGCGGACGTCCTCGTTCGGCGCGCCGACGGGCGCGACGTAGGCCTCGACGGCCTGCATGAGCAGGATCTGCCGGGCCGAGGTGTCGGTCGCGGAGGAGTCCGGCGGCGCGAGGAAGGCGAGGAGCGAGAGGACGACGGCGAACATCAGACTGACCAGGTGGCGTGTCACGTCTGCTCTGCACGGCGTGTGCCGGAATCAGTTGCACCGCCACACCGTCGCCCCTTCGGGAATGAAACTGTCACCCTGTCAGTCGGTGATCTGAACGCCCCCTAACGCTCCCCGGACGAACCCGTCTGCGCGGTCGAGGCGCGCACGGGCGTGGTCTGACGTCGCGCCGGTGAGCTGCATCACGAGCGCCGTCTTGACATGCCCACCGGCCGCTGTGAGCACCGCATCGGCCTCATGATATGTGCAGCCCGTCGCGATCATCACGATCCGGCGCGAGCGCTCGACGAGCTTCTCGTTGGTCAGCCTGAGGTCCACCATCAGGTTCTGGTAGACCTTCCCCATGCGGACCATCGCGGCGGTCGAGATCATGTTGAGGACGAGCTTGGTCGCAGTCCCGCTCTTCATCCGCGTCGAGCCCATGAGCGCTTCGGGCCCGACGTCGGCGCAGATGGCGACGTCGACGTCGAGCGTGAAGCGGCTGCGGGGGTTGCAAGTCACGAACAACGTCCGCGCCCCGAGCGCGCGCGCGTGTACGACCGCCCCGACGACGTACGGCGTGCGTCGGCTCGCGGCGATGCCGCACACGACGTCGGCCGGCCCGATCCCGAGCGCGTCGAGGTCGCGCGCGCCGTCCTCCTCGCGGTCCTCGGCCCCTTCCTGCGCGCGGAACATGGCGGCCGGCCCGCCGGCGATGAGCCCCTGAATGGTCTCCGGGTCCGTCCCGAACGTCGGCGGGCACTCGGCGGCGTCGAGCACGCCGAGGCGGCCGCTCGTGCCGGCCCCGACGTAGACGAGCCGGCCGCCCTTCTTGAGCGCGTCGACGACGATCTCGACGGCCTGCGCGACGTACGGCAGCTCGGGCGTGACGGCATCGACGGCGCGGCGGTCCTCCTCGTGAATCATGCGGAGTGCGTCGAGCACGGACGCCTCGTCGAGGCCGCGTGTGCGTTCGTTTACGCCTTCGGTGGTGAGCGTGGCGAGCTGGTCGAAGAGGGGCGGGGCGTCAGGCATTCGCGGAGCGGCGGCGGGCGGCCCAAGCTAGCCCGCCGGCGGCCGCGGCCGCGGCGGCGGCCCACGGCCAGGCGGATGTCGGCGTGCCGAGCGGGACGGGCGCGGGGCTGCCCGAGAGCACGGTCGCGGCCCAGAAGTACGGGCTCGCCTCGGCCCCGTCGTGGGTGTCGAGGTAGGCGACCTGGGCGCGCTGAAGCGCCCGGTCGGCCGGGAGGCCGTCGGCGAGACCGGCGTAGAAGGATTCGACGAGCTCGCCCGTCGCGGCGTCCTCGACGGGCCAGAGCGTGGCGACGGCCGCGCGCGCGCCGGCCGCGCGGACGGCGTACTGCAACCCGATCGTGCCCTCGCCGGCCCGCGTCTCGCCGGCCGCGGTGGAGCAGCCGCTGAGCACGACGAGGTCGGCGGGCATCGAAAGCGCCTGGAGCTCGAACAGGTGGAGGATGCCGTCGTCGGCGGCCTCGGGGTCGTCCCAGAGGTAGATCCGGGAGTTGAGCGGGAAGGCCGGGTCCACCTCGGCGTGGGACGCGATGTGGACGACGCGGGCCGTGCCGGCCTCGGCCTCGAACCGCGCCTCGGTCGCCTCGTCGTCGAGGGCTGCGGTCCGTCGGCCGGCGAAGGCCTCGACGCCCCGGATCTCGGTCGCCACGTTGGGGAGGTTGGCGAGCAGCGGCCCGCTGCGGCTGCGGAAGCGCCCGCCGCCCGCGTCGAAGCGGCTCCGGCCGAACGCGAGCAGGTCGACGGCGAAGTCCGGCCGGGGCTCGCCGGCGTCGAGCACGAGCGACGCCGCGAGGTCGGTCGAGAGCGCGCGCGAGCGGACGAGGAACGGCTGCTGGCCCGACGCCGCGGGCGGCGCGGTGAGGAGCGCGCCGAACGGGAGGTCCGCGACCGGCCCGTCCGGGATCACGACGAGCCCGTCGCCTGGCGGGAGCAGGCCCGCGACCGGCCGCAGGAGCCGGTCGTAGAGCGCCGCGAGTGGCGCGAGCCGGACGGCCGGCTCCGGGACGCCCGACGCCCACGCACCGCCCGCGGCCGCGAGCAGCCCTTGGACGCCGTACCACCCGATCGGCACCGTTCGCGCGACGAGCGTGTCGGGCGTGAGCACGTAAACGTCCGTCGAGTCTTCGCCGACGAGGTAGCTCACGAGCGTGCGGCGCTGCTGGCGCAGCGCGCGCTGGACGGCGGCGATGTCGAGCGGCGCGAGCGCCGAGGCGTCGAGATCGGCCTCGCGCTCGATTTGCTGCTGCGCGTTCGTGATCGCGCCGCGGATGACGCCCGCCTCATCGGGCAAGAGCGTGTCGGCGAGCAGGGCGACGCGCTGCTCCTGCACGACGGTCATCAGCGAGTCCACGCGGGCGCGTCGGGCCAGCGGCAGATGCGTGCGGGCCGTCTGCCACGTCAGGATGTCGCGGAGCGCACGGGCGCGAGAGCCGTCGAGGACAGTGAAGGCCTCGGCCGTGCGGCCCTGCCGGAGCAGGACGTGGCTCAGGCCGCGGTACGGGCGCTGCATCGCCGCAAACCGGCTCGTCCCCCAGTCCTGCAATCGCGTGCCCTCCCAGACGATGTCGGCGATGCCTGCGGCGGCGCGGTAGTGGGCCTCGGCGTCATGCCAGCGCCCGGCGGCGTCGAGCACGAGGGCCGTCTGCTGCTCGGCTTCGAGCGTGCAGGCGATGTCGGAGACGTCGCGGCAGGTCTCGCGCGCGGGCCCGGCGGCAGCCTCGGCCTCTGCGATCCGGCCGGCCATGAGCTCCACCTGGGACCGGCGGAGCCAGTAGTCCGTGAGGACGTAGTCCGCGACCTCGATCACGGCCGGCGAGACGAGGCCGTACGCCGTGTCCAGCCGGCGCGACGCGCGCTCGTGCCGCCCGAGCACGGCCTCGCCGAAGGCGGCGTCGGTCTCCATCGTGGCGACGAACGAGGCGCTGACGGCACGCGCGCTCGGGTCCTGCGGGACGGCCGAGCGCAGCAGCGCGAGGCCCGAGTCGGCGACGGCCAGCAGGCGGCGCGCAAAGGTGACACGGGCACCGGGGCCGGCCTGGCCGCCGATCCGCTCGACGTAGAGGAACGCCTGCTTGCTCAACATGCGCGCAGCGACGACGCGCTGCTCGTCGGTCCGGGTAGCGGCGCTGTCTCGGATGACCTGCCCGGCGCGGTTGAACGAGGCCTCGGCGACGCCCCACTCGCCCTGCGTCTGGGCCATCACCCCGAGCGTCGAGAGAACGAGGACGGCCCGCTTGACCTGCAGCCTCGGCACGAGCGTCGCGGCAGCCGAGAGCGCCCGCTGCGCGTCCGTCTGCCGCCCGGTCTGGACGAGGGCCTGGCTCCGCGCGTAGTAGATGCGGGCGTCGTCGTCCGGGTGGGCCTCGTGGACGGTGCCCGTGTCGAAGCGGTCGGTCCGGCTGATGATGCTCTCCATCCGGCCCCGGAGCATCTCAAGCCGGACGATCCGGTACAGCGCCGCATGGCCGCACGCGGTGTCCGGGTCGCCGTAGCGCTCGACGAGCCGGTCCAGGCGCGAGACCAGCCCGGCGAGCGCTGCTTCGCCCTCGGTGTCGTGCTGCTGGATGTCCTCGGAGATTCGGGCCAGCTCTGCGGCACAGCCGGCTGGCCCAGGCGGGGCGGCACGGCCGCCCGAGAAGAGCAGGACGGCGAGCAGGCAGAGGAAAACGCGGTGCATCGGAGCAAGGTCGGGTGCAGCAAGATCGCGTTTCGGATTTAGACGGCCCACCTTTCTTCCGCATCCGCGATGTCGCGCCGGACCAGGTGGATCGGAGCGCCGTCCGCGGGCGTCCGACACGGCCGCTGCTCGCCGCCCTATGCGCCTCACGTCGATCCGCCTCCGCCACTTCCGCGCCCACACCGACACGTCGCTCGCACTCGCACCGGGCATGACGCTGCTGCTCGGGCCCAACGGGGCCGGCAAGACGAACGTCCTCGAGGCCGCGAGCCTGCTGTGCAGCGGCAAGAGCTTTCTCGCGTCGTCGGACGCGCCGCTCGTGCAGCGCGGCGCGGCGCACGTCGAGGTCGAGGGGCAGACGGAGTCGGACCGAGGCGCGGCGTCGAAGCTGCGCGTCGCCATCGTACCGGGGGAAGGGAAGCGGGCCTTTGCCAACGGCGTCGCCCTAGACCGCCTCGCCGACCTCGTCGGGCGCGTCCCGTTCGTGGTCCTGTCGCCCGCCGATTACGAGCTGACGGCCGGCGGCCCGTCCGAGCGCCGCCAGCTTGTCGACGCGACGCTGAGCCAGGCCTATCCGGTCTACCTCACCGACCTGCTCGCCTACCGCCGCGCGCTTCGGCAGCGCAACGCGCTCCTCGTAAGCGTCCGCCGCGGCGGCCAGTTGCCTCCGGGCACGATGGACGCGTGGGACGAGCAGCTTGCCTCGCACGGCGCGCGTCTCGTCACGCGGCGGGTGGAGTTTCTCGGCCGCTTCGGCGCGTTCGTCGCCGAGGCGCACCGCCTCTTGCAGGAGCCCGGCGCACCGCCGTCGTTGCGCTATGCGCCGTCGTTCGACCTTCCCGACGGAGCAACCGGCGAGGGTGCGACCGGCGACGGCGCGCCCGCCGACGACGTGGCCGAGGCCTTCCGGGCGGCGCTGAAGCGGACCGAGCGTCGGGGCCGCGACTCGGGGCGAACGCTCGTCGGGCCGCACCTCGACGAGGTCTCGTTCCTGCTCGACGGCGTCGACCTGCGGCCGTACGCGTCGCAGGGCCAGCACCGGACGTTCGCGCTGTCGCTCCGGATTGCGCAGGCGCTCTTCCTCCGCGAGCACCTCGACGAAGCCCCTGTCGTTCTGCTCGACGACGTCTTCGGGCCGCTCGACGCGGCCCGGTCGCGCGTGCTCCTCGACCTGCTCGCATCCGGCCAGATTGGCCAGTCCATCGTCACGGCGGCCCGGGCAGAACCCTTCCAGAGTCTCGCGCCGTTGGATCCGGACCGCCACTCAGTGTTTCACGTGGAACACGGTGCGGCTGTCCCCGCTCTTCTCTCAGATCCCCTTCCCTCATGAGCCCTCGCTTTTCTCGCGCCGCCCGCGCGTCGTCGCTTGCCCTCCTCGCCGTTCTGCTCTCAGCGTGCGGCACCGCGAACGTCAACTACGTCACCGGCGAGTCCCAGCGCGGCGCGTACACGTGGGCGCAGGAGCGCCAGATCGGGACCGAGTCCGATCAGCAGATCGTCGCCCAGTTCGGCGTCTACGACGACCCGGCGCTCGCGGGCTACGTCAACGGCATCGCCCAGAGCACGCTCCAAACGAGCGCCTACTCGGCCCAGACGACGCCGGCCGAGATCCGCTCGACGCCCTTCACGTTTCGCGTGCTGGACTCGCCCGTCGTCAACGCCTTTGCTCTGCCGGGCGGCTACGTCTACGTCACGCGCGGCCTGCTCGCGTACCTCAACAACGAGGCGCAGCTCTCGGTCGTCCTCGGCCACGAGATCGGGCACGTCCTCGCGCGCCACGGCTCGCAGCAGGCGCAGCGCGCCCAGCTCGGGCAGTTCGGCGTCCTGGGCGCGGCCGTGCTCGGCTCCGTCATCGGCGGTGGACGCGTCGGGCAGGGCATCGCGCAGTACGGCAGCCAGGGAGCCCAGCTGCTGCTGCTGAGCTACGGCCGCGACGCGGAGCGCGAGGCAGACCAGGCGGGCGTCGCCTACGCCGGCTTCGCGGGGTACGACGCGACCGAGGCCTCGGGCTTTTTCCGCTCGCTCCAGCGCCTCGGGGCCGAGAGCGGCAGCGCCGTCCCCAACTTTCTCTCGACGCACCCCGACCCGGGCGAGCGCGCGCAGACGATCCTCCAGCTCGCCGCGCAGGGCCAGAACGGCACGACGGTCGACGCCCCCGAGTACCTCCGCCGCATCGACGGCATCGTGCTCGGCGAGGACCCGCGGCAGGGCTTCACGGAGGGCTCGACGTTCTACCACCCGGAGCTCCGGTTCCAGTTCGAATACCCGAACGGGTGGCAGGTCCAGAACACGCCGCAGGCCGTCCAGATCGGCAGCCCGAACCGGGACGCCGTCATCCAGATGACGCTCGTCCAGCAGACGTCGGCGCAGGCCGCGGCGCAGGCGCTCGCGTCCCAGCAGGGCGTCCAGTCGAGCGGCGCGCAGCAGACCACGATTGGCGGCAACCGCGCTGCGACCGTCGAGGGCACAGCGACGACCCAGCAGGGAGCGTTGCAGTTCTCGGCGACGTTCATCGAGTACGGCGGGGCCGTCTACCAGATTCTCGGCCTCGCGCCCCAGGCGTCGTTCGCCCAGAACCAGCGCGCGTTCCAGCAGACGGCTCAGAGCTTCCGCCGCCTCACCGAGGCCCGCTACCTCAACCGCCAGCCGACGCGCGTTGACGTGACGACGGCCGCGCGCGGAGCGTCGATCCAGTCGCTGCTGCGGGGCCGGACGCTCCCCGGCGGCATTACCGAGGAGGACGTCGCGATCATGAACGAGGTCAACCTCGCCGATCCGATCCCGGCCGGCCGGACGATCAAGCTGCCGCAGTAACCCGCGGGTTACGCCCCGTGATCAGTCGGCGTCGTCGGGCGGCGGGATGACTGTCGCCTCGCCCCCGACGGCCATCTTGCCGTTGCAGTACGCGTAGAGCTTGATCTTGACGTGGCGGTGCGCCTCGACCTTCTCGGCGACGCGCACCTCGATCGTCACCTCTTCGCCGACCGGGACCGGGCGCAGGAACTTGGCGCTCAGCGCGACGGCGATCGAGCCCGGCCCCGGAAAGTCCCGGCCGAGCACCTTGGACGCGAGCCCGAGAATGTAGACGCCGTGGACGACCGGGCGGCCGAAGCGGCTCGCCCGCCCGGCCTCCTCGTCGATGTGGATCGGGTTGTCGTCGCCCGTGACGTCCGCGAACGTGCGGACGTCGTCCATTGTGAGCGTGCGAGACCAGGTGAACGAGTCGCCGACGGAGAGAGAGTCGTACGTGTGCGCCATGAGGGTTTAGAGGTCG
>JAYWIE010000553.1:0-2147 GCA_043789155.1 Rubricoccaceae bacterium
TGGAGCCGGCTGCGGCGTGGCGCGCTCGGCGTCGAGGTGCGGCGGCAGGTGCCGGTCGGCCCGTTCGTCGTGGACTTCTACGCGCCGGGCCCGCGGCTCGTGATCGAACTCGACGGGCGGAGCCACGACGGGTGCGGCGCGGCGGACCTCGCGCGGCAGGCGGCACTGGAGTCGCTCGGCCTCCGCGTCGTGCGCGTGTCGAACGACGCCGTCGTGCAGCGGCTGGACGAGACCGTCGCCTACCTTGCGGCTGCGCTCGCCCTGTAAACTCAATGTCGTCTCCCGTCTCGCCTGCCCGCACGGCCGGCCTCGTCGTCGCGAGCGTCGTGCTCGTCGCGCTCGCCTACGTCGCGGTCGCGATGGGCTTTTTCGGCGGGGCCGCGTGGGCGACCGTGCTGGGCTGGGCGCTCGTCGCGGCCGGGCTCGTGTGCGCCGTCGCCGCGCTTCGGCAGAGCTTGGGTCGGTGGCAGATGACGGGCCGGCTGCCGGTCGTCGCCGTCCTCTACGCCGCGCTCGGCGTGGCCGCGCTCGGGTGGTGGGCGAGCGGCCCCGCGCGCGAGTCCGCGGTCTACCGCGACACCCCGGGCGCGACGTCGGCCGAGATCGCCGGCGACGGGGTTGACGTCCGCGACGCGCGCGGCCTGTGGCACGTCTCCTTCGCCGGCTGCGCCGGTGCCCGCGCCGCGGCCGCTCGCGGCGTGGCAGGCACGCGCAGCCACGACGGCGTTGTCGAGGTGCTCGGCGCGGGCGACCGGCCCGCGATGCGCCTGCACGTCGCCGAGCGCCGCACCGAGTGTCTGTGAAGGGTTGAGGGGTTACAGCGTTGAGAGGTGGGCTCCGCCTTCCTGCGGATGAAAGGAAATCCTCCCGACCTGCGCGGCCCGGTCGCCCTCTCAACCCTGTAACCCTTCAACCCCGAAACCCCGTTACCCCCTCAGCGCCGAGGCGAAGATGCCGGGCAGCTTCAGCACGCTCGGGCTCGCCGCGAAGCGCGTGAGCCGCCGCGACGTCGTCTCGGCCGTCTCGTTGGTGACGAACCACGGCGGGCGCGGGGCTGCGTGGATCTCGCCGGCGAGCAGGTTGCGCGGGAACGGCGCGAACGGGCTCCGCACGACCGTCTTCTGCGGCCGGTCGAACAGGAGCGCGTTGTGGACGACGCCCGTGCCGCTCTGGATGTCGGTCCGCTCGTGGCCGGGGAACGCGCCCCACGCCGCCTGCGCGATGAGGAAGCCGACGCCGGACCACGCGTTGACGCCGATCGTGCCGTAGCGCAGCCGCGCGACGGCGTCCTCGAACCGCGCGCCCATCGCCTCGATCGTCTTCGGGTGGATGAGGATCGACATGCCGAGCGTGCCCGCCGTGCGCGTGTTGCAGAAGTCCACGGCGGCGTCGAGGAAGGCCTCGGGCGTCGCGCCGGGCAGGCGCGTCACGGCGAGGCCCGCGCCGAACGTCTCGGTCGTGAACGCGGGCTCGTCGGCCGGGCCGTCCGCGGGGACGTCCGGGACGAACGTGATGCCGGACGGCAGCGTCTCCGCGCCGTCGTAGGCCATCGCGAGCGCGCCGGTGCGGTCGGCCGCGCCGGGGTAGTAGGCCTTGCGCGCCGGGACGCGCGCGAGCGTGTCGCGGACCGCCTGCTCCACCGCGTCCGCCTTGTCCCACATTTCGGGCAGCACGAGCACCTGGCCGGCGATGCAGTTGAAGCCGCCGTTGTGCGTCTTCATCGTCGCGACGTTCTCGGCCTGGTACGCGATGTCGGCATCCGTCCACGGGCCGGGCACGACGACGACCGGGCTCACGCCGCCGAGCTCGCTCGTGACGCGCTTGTCGATGGCCGGCGTGTCGGCGGCCTTGCGCGCGGCTCCCTCGGCTCCGGTCCCGAAGACGATGGCGTCGTGCGTCGCGGCCGAGCCCGTGACGTGGATCTCGTCGACGGCGTCGTGGCGCGTGAGGTACTCCCCGACGGCGACGCCGCCGGTCGCGACGCGGACGTAGCCGGCGCGGATGAAGTCCTGGAAGACGTCCTCGAAGATCGGCGCGAGGTACTCGTTGACCGGGTTGAGCTTGAGGAGCACCACCTGGCCCTCGGCGAAGAGCTTGTACAGCACGTCGAGCGGGGCGATGCTCGCGATGTTGCCCGCGCCGAGCAC
>JAYWIE010000554.1:0-7564 GCA_043789155.1 Rubricoccaceae bacterium
CTGCTCACGGCGACGCAGCAGACCATGCTCCGGGCGTCGACCGCGCCGGCGACCGAGGCCGCCGCGCTCGGCCGGCTCACTGGGGCCGAGTCGCGGCTCAACGTCCCGACGCTCGTCTTCACCATCGCGCCCTGACGCCGCCACGCGGGACGCCGTCACGCGGGACGCCGCCGTGCGGGACGCGCTCCCCGTCTTCCCGTCCTGACACTCCGAGAACGTCCGCGGCCGGGCCGAGAGGTGCGTGGGAGCAAGGCGACGTCGACCGCAGGCAGAGCGGCCTGAACGGCGGAGGTCGTCGCCGGGGCGACGCGTACACTTGGCAGTCCCACCCCGCCGCGCGTGATCCGCCGCCTCGCTGCCCTGCTCCTCCTCGCCGCGCTGCGCCCGGCCGCGGCGCAGGACGGTCCGGTCGTGGCCGTCCACTACATGCCGTGGTTCCAGGCGCGCCCGTTCGGCGCGGCGTGGGGATGGCACTGGACGATGAACCGCTTCGACCCCGAGACGACCGGGGCGGACGGGCTGCCGCTCCTCGCGTCGCACTACCACCCGGAGATCGGGCCGTACGACTCGCGGGACCCGGACGTGATCGAGTACCACCTGCTCCTGATGCGGGTCGCGGGCATCGACGGCGTCGCCGTGGACTGGTACGGGACGTCCTCGCTCTACGACTACCCGCTCATCGACGCCGCCACGAATGCGGTCTGGGCCGGCGTCGGGCGGGCCGGGCTGCGGTTCGCCGTGTGCTACGAGGACGCCTCGGTCGGGGCGCTCGTCGCCGCGGGGCGCATCCCGGCGTCGCAGGCCGTCGCGCAGGCGCAGGCGGACCTCGCGCGTGTCCGCGACCGCTGGACCGGCGACGCCCGCACGCTGACGGTTGGCGGCGCACCGGTCGTGCTGGCGTTCGGCCCGCGGTACCTCCGCACGTCGGCCGAGTGGACGCGCGCGCTCGGCGTCTTCCCGACGCCGCCGGCGTTCGTGACCGAGGACGCGCGGCTCGCGCCCGCGGCGGCCGGCGCGTACCCGTGGCCGCCGATGTGGGCGTCCGTGGGGGGCGTGCTCACGCCGGCCCGCCTCGGGCAGTACCTCGACACCTTCTACGCCGCCGGCGCAGCGTGGCCGCTCCCCGTCGGCGGGGCGTTTACGGGCTTCCACGACATCTACGCGCAGGCCGGCGTCGGCGCGTCGTACGGGTACCTGGACGACCGCGGCGGGCAGACGCTGGCCGAGACCCTCGCCCGAGCAGCGGCGGCCGACGTCCCGGTCGTGCAGGTCGCGACCTGGAACGACTTCGGCGAGGGCACCATGATCGAGCCGACGGTCGAGCGCGGCACGCGCGACCTCGAGACGGTCCAGGCGTTCGTCCGCGCACGCCGGGCGATGCCGTTCGCGGCGGCCGACTTCGACCTCCCGCTGCGCCTCTACCGCGCGCGCGCCTCGGCCGACGCCGGGACCGACGCACGCCTCGACGACGCCGCGGCACGGATCGCCGCCGGCGATCCCGCAGCGGCCCGGACCATCCTGGACGCGCTCGGCTCGACCGCCACCGAGGCGCTCCCGCCGGGCCCGGACGTGAGCGTCGGGCCGACGCCGAGCCGGGGAGCGGTCACGCTCGCATTCACGCTGCCCGAGGCGGCCCACGTCCGCGCCGACGTGTTCGACGCCGCGGGCCGCCGCGTCGCGCGGATCGTCGATGCGGCCCTCGGAGCCGGCACGCACCGGGCCGCGTGGAGCGCCGGAGCCCCGGGCACGTACGTCGTCCGGCTTCAGGCTGGAGCGGCCGTCGCGACCCGCCGCGTCGTGATCGTCCGGTAGCGCACGGCGTCCGTCACAGCGCCGCGCGCCGGCGGCGGTCGAAGACGGCGTAGACCGGCAGCCCGAGCGCGATCAGGCCCAGCCCGACGAGCGACTGCACAGGGCTCGTCAGAACCGTGTTGACGAGCAGAAAGGCCGTCACGAGCAGGAAGAGCGCCGGCACGACCGGGTAGCCCCACGCGCGGTACGGCCGCTCGGCGTCCGGCATCGTCCGCCGGAGCACGAACACGGACGAGATCGTGAGGCCGTAGAAGATCCACGAGCCGAAGATGACGTAGTCCGTCAGCGCGTCGAAGGAGCCCGAGAGCGCGAGCACGGACGCCCACGCGCCCTGCGCGGCGACGCTCCACAGCGGGATGCGCGTGTTCGGCGTCAGCCGCGCGAGGCCGCGCGGCAGCAGGCCGTCCTCGGCGAGGCGGTACGGGATGCGCGCGCCCGAGAGCATCGACGAGTGGAGCGAGCCGAACGACGACACCATCAGGCCGCCCGCCATCACCGAGACGCCGAGCGGGCCGATGACGCGGCGCATGACCTCGATCGCGACCACGCCGCCGTCCGGGACGGACGCGATCTCGGCCGGGGTCATCGCGACGAAGTACGCGACGTTGACCAGCACGTAGAGCACCGTCACGCCGCCGACGCCGGCGAGCAGCCCGCGCGGAATATTGCGGCCCGGGTCCTGGATCTCGCCCGCGACGAGCGCCATGTTGTTCCAGCCGTCGTAGCCCCAGAGCGCGGCGAGCATCGCCGCGCCGAATCCGCTCACCCCGAGCCGCGCCGCCGCCGGGACGTTCTCGCAGACGCCGGCCGCGCCGCTCGTGCCGAAGTTGCCCCACGTGCCGTCGACGTACGTGAACGCGGCCGCGGCGACGCCGAGCACGAGCGCCACCTTGACGCCCGTCAGCACCGTCGCCAGCCGCCCCGAGGCAGCGACGGACGCGAGGTTGACGACCGACGTGAACGCGATCAGCCCGACGGCAGCCAGCTGGAGACCGGTCAGCTCGAACGCGCCGACCGCGAGCAGCGGGGCCGCGAGGCCGGTCGTGCCGAGCGCTCCGGCGAGCGCACTCGCAAAGGCGACCGCGAGCGCCGCCTGCGAGCCCGTCTTGCCGACGAGCAGCTGCATCCAGCCGTAGAGGAAGCCCCAGCGCTCGCCGTACGCGGCCCCCAGGTAGTTCACCTCGCCGCCGGCGCGCGGCATCATCGCCCCGAGCTCGGCGTAGGTCAGCGCGCCGGCGAGCGAGAGCAGCCCGGCGACGACCCACACCGTCGTCACCATCTCGGGCGTGCCGACGTTGCACGTCATCACGCGGGCCTTGAGGAAGACGCCGGTCCCGATGACGTTCGAGATGATGACGGCGGCCGCGGCGACGAGCGTCAGCCCGCGGACGAGCTGCCCGGTCGGTGTGGTTGTGGGGGTCATCGGGGGCTCAGGCGTGGGGGCCGCCCGCCTTGGGGTGGCGGCGGACGATCAGCATCGACGCGGGGCACTCGCGCGCGATGCGCTCGTGGCGGACCGAGAACGGCGACGGGTCCAGCCCCCACGTCTCCGAGACGCCGACGACGACGAGGTCGAAGCCCTCCTTGGCGACGTCGACGAGGGCCTGGACCGGGTCGGCCGAGGGCACGACGCGCAGCTCGACGTGGTCCGGGAAGGGCTCGCGCGTAGCATCCTCCGGGCTGGTACCCGGCGGGACGACGTGGAGCAGCGTGATCTCGGCCCCGGTCGTGCGCGCGATGCGCTGCGCGAGGCCGAGCGCGGCGGTGTCGTGCGGGCCGCCGCGGTACGGCACGAGCACGCGCGCCCACGGCCGGAACGAGCGCTCGAGGTAGACCGCGACGTCGGCGCGGGTGTGCCGGAGCACGTCGGCGACGGTGCCGCCGAGCACGGACTGGCTCAGGACGGGCTTGTGCCAGCCCATCAGCACGAGGTCGGCGTGCTTCTGCCGGGCGACGTCGGCGATGTCGCGGCCCGGGTCGCGCGAGACGAAGTCCAGCGTGCGGATGTCGAGGTCCGTCCCGGCCGCGGCGGCGAGCAGCGGCCCCAGCGGCGACGCGGGTGGCCGCGCGTCCGCGTCCGCGGTGAGGTCGGCGACGGTCCGGGACTCGGCGCGCGCGAGGTGCAGGCCGTACACGCGCAGCGCGTCCGGCGGGGCGAGCGCGCGCGCGACGCGCAGCAGCGACGGCCCCGACGACGGCAGCGAGACCGGCACCACGACGGTCATCGGGGCCTCGGCCGGGTCCTCGGCCTCGGGCTCGTCCGCGAGCAGGCGCGAGGGGTAGATCCACTCGAGCAGCGGCGTCGTCATGAACGTCGTCGCGAGCGCCATCAGGACCATCATCGCGAAGAGCGCCGGCGAGATCACGCCGAGGTCGAGGCCGATCGTGAGGATGACGAGCTCCATCAGGCCGCGCGTGTTCATCAGCACGCCGAGGCCGCCGGACTCGCGCCACGAGAGGCCCGTCAGGCGGGCCGCGAGCGTCGAGCCGCCGAACTTGCCCGCCACGGCCACGAGCATGATCAGCCCGAAGTAGCCCCACATCTCGGGCCCCTCGACGAGCCCGATGCTCGTCCGCAGGCCCGTCGACGCGAAGAAGAGCGGCAGGAAGAAGACCACGGTGAGGTCTTCGAGCTTCTCGGTGAGGTCGCGGACGAACTCGCGCTCGCGCGGCAGGATCGCGCCGTAGAGGAACGCGCCGAACAGGGCGTGGATGCCGAGCCACTCGGTGGCGGCGGCCGAGGCGAGCAGGCCGAACAGCACCAGCCCGAGCACGTCCTGCGTCATCCGGCCGCGGCTCTCGTAGAGCCGCAGCACGCGCCGCATCAGCGGCCGGACGGCGAGGAACATGGCCGCGAGGTAGACGGCGGTGCCGGTGAAGGTGAGCCACAGCGGCACGGCCGTGTCGCCGGCGCGCACGATGGCGACCACGACCGCGAGCAGGCTCCACGCCGTCACGTCGTCCACGGCGGCGCAGGCCAGCGCGACGACCCCGAGCCGGGTCCGCATGAGGTTGCGCTCGACCAGGATCCGCGCGAGGACCGGGAAGGCCGTCACGCTCATCGCCGCGCCCATGAACAGCGTGAAGCCGACGAAGCCGACGCTGCTGTCGCTCAGGCGCGGGTACAGGAACAGCGCGAGCACGGACCCGAGCAGGAACGGCGCGATGATCGAGACGTGGCTCGTCAGGACGGCAGCGTGGCCGCGGCCGCGCAGCAGCCGCGGGTCCAGCTCGAGCCCGACGAGGAACATGAACAGCAGCAGCCCGACCTGGCTCAGGGTGCTGAGCACGCCGAGGCTCTCGGCCGGGAACAGGGCCGCCGAGACGCCGGGCGCGGCCCACCCGAGCAGGCTCGGGCCGAGCAGGATGCCCGCCACCATCTCGCCGACGACCTGCGGCTGCCGGACCGCCCGGAAGGCGTACCCGACGAGGCGGGCGACGCTGAGCACGACGGCGATCTGGACGAGCAGGAGGAGGATTCCGTGCATCAGCGCGTGAGAGAGGGGCTGGCGGTGGTGTCGCGGACGGCGGAGAACCGGGCGACCGGGCAGCCGGCGCAGCCGGGCGTCCCGATGCGGCCCTCGAGCCGGCCCGCGGCGACCGTCCGGGCCTCGATCCGCACCGGCTCGCTCGCGCAGCCGGGCGCGATGCGCGCCCGCGCGCCGCCCGCGCCGGCGAACGCGCCCGCGCGCAGGCGCGCCGGCACGGCCGGCCGGCCCGGGAACAGGACGTGCAGGAACACCCCGGACTGCTCGATCTCGAACGCACCCTCCGGGACCGCGCACGACGCGCCGCCGGCCACGCGCCACACGCCGCCGACGGACGGCGGCGGCTCGATGGACTCGCCGAGGCGGAGGATGCCGACCACGCCCAGCACGGGCAGCCCGACGAGGACGAGGTACAGCAGGGCGGACTTCATGCGGGGCGGAGCGGGCTGCCCGGAGAATACGTGCAGGGCACGCCCCGATGCCCCGGTCCGCTACATGCTCCGCCGGTACTGGCCCCCGACCTCGAACAGCGCCTGCGTGACCTGCCCGAGCGTGACGGTCTACACGTTCACGACGCGGAGGTGGATGGTCCCCGTTCCAGCGACGACGACCCCCAGGCCGAGGATGCGGGCAGGGCCCTCGAAGTCGGTCGGGTTGAGCGTGAGAACGCTTCCGAGCCCGTGATCGGAGGCGAACGCAGCGAGCCGGGCATCGTGCGCCCGCACGCCGACGATGCCACACGCATGGACGACGCGCCGCCACGTCGCATACGACGCGGCAGGCTCGGGTCTCACCTCGACGAGGCGCTCGATCCCGTCCAGCAGGCGGCCGGCGGCCTCGACCGCCATCCCGAGACCGTTGCGTTCGGTCGGCCTCGTCGCGACGACCCATGCCTCGGCGAGGCACTGCGGCGCAGTCGCGAGCGCCTGTCCGGCCGCGCGGATCTCGCGCAGATGGTCCAGCCCTGCGCGTCGTCGAGACGCAGCAGGACGTTCGTGTCGACGAGCACGCCCGCCGTCATGCCTCGTCGTAGAAGGCGGCGCGGCCCGGGGCCACCTGGCGCGAGTGCCCGGCGAGTGCAGCGGCGACGTCCGCCGCGGCTAGCTCCCACGCGGCATCGGCGAGGTCGCGCTCGGCGAGGTCCGCGAGATAGGTCTCGACGTCGACGCCGCGAGCGGCGGCGCGCTGCCGGATGCGGCGCGCCTGCTCAGCCGTGAGACGGATCGAGAGCGTGGTCATGAGGGCCTGCGTGGGAGCCGGCAAGGTAGGCTACATACTGCGCCGGTACTGCCCACCGACCTCGAACAGCGCCTGCGTGACCTGCCCGAGCGAGGCGACGCGGACGGTGTCCAGGAGCGCCTCGAAGACGTTGCCGCCCGAGCGGGCCGCGTCCTGGAGCGCCGCGAGCGCGGCCGGCGCAGCGTCCGCGTGGCGCATGTGGAACGCGGCGACGCCCGCGATCTGGCGGCGCTTCTCGCCGTCTGTTCCGCGCATGAGCTCGACCGGGTCGGGCGGCGCGCCCGTGTCCGGCGCGCGGAACGTGTTGACGCCGACGACCGGCAGCTCGCCCGAGTGCTTGCGGTGCTCGTAGAGCATCGACTCCTCCTGGATCTTGCCGCGCTGGTACATGGACTCCATCGCGCCGAGGACGCCGCCGCGGTCCGAGATGCGCTCGAACTCGGCGAGGACCGCGTCCTCGACGGCGTCCGTGAGCCACTCGGTGAGGTACGCGCCCTGGGCGGGGTTCTCGTTCATGAGGACCCCGAACTCGTGCGTGAGGATGAGCTGGATCGCGAGCGCGCGCCGCACGGACTCCTCGGTCGGCGTCGTGATGGCCTCGTCGTAGGCGTTGGTGTGCAGCGAGTTGGCGTTGTCCTGGAGCGCGAGCAGCGCCTGGAGCGTCGTCCGGATGTCGTTGAACTGGATCTCCTGCGCGTGCAGGCTCCTGCCGGACGTCTGGATGTGGTACTTGAGCGTCTGCGAGCGGTCCGCCGCGCCGTAGAGGTCGCGCATCGCGACGGCCCAGATCCGGCGCGCGACGCGCCCGAGCACGGCGTACTCGGCGTCCATGCCGTTCGAGAAGAAGAACGACAGGTTCGGCGCGAAGGCGTCGATCGCCATCCCGCGCGCGAGGTACGTCTCGACGTACGTGAAGCCGTTGGCGAGCGTGAACGCGAGCTGGCTGACGGGGTTGGCGCCCGCCTCGGCGATGTGGTAGCCCGAGATGCTGACGGAGTAGAAGTTGCGCACGCCGCGGTCGACGA
>JAYWIE010000555.1:0-7558 GCA_043789155.1 Rubricoccaceae bacterium
ACTCGGGCGTGAACGAGCGTCGTGTGGCAGGCATGGACGTGGGGTCGAGGGTTGGAAGTAAACCCTTAACCGTCTGTCCGTCAGGCCGGGGTCAGATCACACGAAGTGCAGTCCCCCATTGAGCGACGTAGCCATGGAGATCGACAGAGGCCACGTCGTGTCGTACTCGTCGCGCGGGTTCGGCTTCGTGGACAGCGACCTCACTCGAAGGCGAATCTTCTTCCACGTTAAGTCTATCGGGGACCCGGAGATCAGGCGGGAGCTGGACGACCCGCACCGCTCGGACTACGAGCGTGCGAGGTTGTACTTGTGGCTCCATGTCGTGGAGGATGACCCGGGTAGGCCTCGTGCCATCAAGTGCTGGAGCCGCATCGAGGACGTTCCCGAGGACGCCGGTCGTTCCTTCGCGTCTTCGCTCGTAGGGGGCCTCTCGGCTCCCGGCCGCACTCTGGGCCCGTGCGGGGCGGACGCGTTGGTCCAATGCGCCCTGACGGGGCTACTGGAGCCCGTAGATGCTCTGCGGCTGTTCTGCGATCAAGATGGCTCCTACGATCCTTCTCCCGTCGTGGCGCTGGTGGCCCCCCCCCGACGCCGCAGAGGCAGCGAGGGCGCTGCGCCTCGGGGACATCTGGTCACGGCTCGTAGACAGTTGTTCGCAGCGGGGGGGCCGCCAAGTCCAGCCGACTTGGCTGGAGGCAGTGAGCGCAGCGCTTCTCGGCAAAGAGGAGGCGGAGGCCCTAAGCCTGAGGTTAAAGGAGCGACGTGAGGCTGCAGCGCAGGCGCGTAAGGAGGAGCGAGAGGCCCTGAGCCGATGGTCGATGGAGCAACGTGGAGCTGCGGTGCGGGCGCGCAGGGAGGAGAAAGAGGCCCTGAATCTGAGGTTTATGGAGCAATTTGAAGCTGCAACGCGAGCGCTCGAGAAGGAGAAAGGGAGCTCGAGGTTGGTGGAACAACGTGAGACTGCAGCGTGGGCGCGCAGGGAGGAAGCAGACCGCGTCGCCGCCGAGCAAGCAGAGCGGCTCGAAATACTTCAGAGGCGGGTGGAGGGCTCCGGCCTCCACGTCCAGATCGACTCTTGGGGGCGAGTTCTATACTATGAGACCCCCGGGCGCTGGTTGTCACCAAAGGCCGTCGCTGACTACATGCGCGAGGCACGTCGCGCGCGCGGAGAGGCGAGCTAACCGGTCTCCCCGCCCCGAGCATCAGCACTCCACGGACGATGCGCGTCCAGCCGCTCCAGCGCCGTCTCGGCCGTCTGCACGGCCTCCCACAGCCGCCTGACGTCTGCCGGATGCTCTACCAGCGACCGGACCGGGTGCGCCACAAGGTGACGGACCTCGTTCAGCCGACCGAACGCCGTCTCGAACGGCCGCCGCGCCGCGTACCCGATCGCCCCGAACAGCCCCCGCTTGGCGATGACGTTGACGAGGTTCGACAGGTACAGGTACTCGGTCAGTGACCGGTCCGTCCCGTCCAGCCGGTCTTGGATCCGCTGCCCTACGGCTGCCGCTGGGACGAGCCGCACCAGTACGTCGTCGTCGAGACGCTCCTTTTGGAGAAGGTTGGCCAGGGTCACCTCCAACTCGACGATGAGCGCATACAGCCAGATTCGTGCCTGCGAGCAGTTCAGATTCGCGACGGTGATCAGGCCTGTCGTCTCGCCTCGCTCGTCCTCGAGAAACGCGAACCGGCGCTCCGGCCCCTCCGCGAACCACCGGACGACGTCCCGGATGGGGGTCGTGTAGGGGAGACGTTCGTCATCACCTACCTCGACGAGCCGTACCGCCCCGTACGTGCCCCACACCTCGGTCCGGTACGCCTCCCGTACCGGCTCGCCAGACCGATCGAGCGGGAGCACGTCGAACCGCTCCGCCGCCATTCGCCGTAGCGCCTCTTCCGCGTCCTCGCGGTCGATCCCCTCCCACCGGCGCCGGCTCACACCGACCACGGCCGCGTCCACCTCCACCACGACGTGGCGCTGGTACCGCGCGTCGCCCGTCATCGGAGCCGAGCGGCCACAAACGCGACCGCCTTCGGAGCGGCCTTGTACATCCCCTTCGCTGCGACGATCAGAGGAGGAAGGACCAGCGCTGCCCCCTTCACGATGTCCTTGCCAGCCCTCCACCGCTCCGCTCGAGCGGCCGTTCGGCACCGACCACATCGCGTTCCGGAGGCAATCATGCGGGGGCAGTCCTTACAGGTCTTCATGGAGTTCTTCGTAGTCAACGTCGATGATTAGGTCGCGCCCCGGCACGGCGAGCTCTAGCAGTCGCGGGCGCAGCCGCTCGGCCTGTGAGGCGAGGGCGCTCAGGTTCAGCCCCTCGTCGCCCTCGTGCGGCAACATGGCCACCTTGTCCGGCAGGTCCTCAGCGAGCGACGCGTAGAACGCTTCGGCTTGCTCGACGCCAACGAGGGCGCTTCTCTCTTCGCCTAGCGCGACGTGGACTCGGAAGAGGTACGCTGTGGCCAGATTACCGTAGTGGACCTCCTCTTTGAGCGACGGATACCGCTCGTCGAGTTCGCGCAGGTACGCAAACTCGACCTCGTCGATGCGCCCCCGGGACGCCCACCGGAGTATCGCCTGCACGGTCGTCGGCGAGGCGCGTTCGAGACGGAGCGTCCCGAGCAAATGCTCGAACAGTTTTTCCCGTCCCCGCGTCAACTCTCCCGCCGCAGCGACGAGCAAGCCTCGCCTCGTGGCCTCGTCTACGGCTGCTGTGGCCTGCTCGTAGAGACGGATCCCCGCTTTTACCTCGGCAACGCGGTCCGAATGCAGGCCAGTAAGTACCAGCCCCACGTTTCTGCTCAACTCGAGCATCATCTCGGTGAGCTCCGTGATCCCCGCCTGGATCGCCATCGAGTTGAGGTTCGCGAGCGCCTTCGGGTCGACGTCCTCGCGGACCCACTCGACCTGACGGCGGATCCGCCGCCGCCCGCCGGACTCGCGGATCATCCCGTTGAACAGGCCGCTCGCCTTCTTGTGGACGTGCTCCAGCTTCCCGTCCCGGAGAGCGCGCTGGATCTCCGCTGGGACGACGGCCCGGTACGTCTCTCCCGGCCGCATCTGGTCGCGGACCGACTGGACGAAGCCTGGAACGGCCCGGAGGTGACGAAGGAACTCCCGCCGCCGCTCCGCGAGCGCGCCGCCGTACATCTGGTCCCGCTCGCGGGCGCGCTCGACGCTCGCTCGGCTAAGAACGATGTCGTCCGAATCGTCTCCTGAATCCATCGGTGCGCTTATGTCCACGGGGAGGAAGCTACGTGCCGCCCGTCTCTTCGTGGCTTTCAATATGGGCTCGCCCGGCGGTACGCTACCGAGGCCTCGCTGGCGGTGGTGCCAGCAGCGTTCAACCCGTCCGGTGCCGTCGGCGGCGGTCCGTCGGGCGAGCGCACGGCTGCCTCGCTCAACGCCACCCCGTAAGCCTTCCACGTCGTCACCGGACTGTCCCCGCCGCCCTTCAGGGCCTTCTTCGCGAGCTGGAACGCCCTCCCGGCCGCCTTCGCGCCCCGAAGCGACCCGTCGAGCACGCCCACGTCGCGCCACAGCACGTCGTACGGGTACCGCGCCTCGTCCTCAGACGCACTCCGCGCGAAGGCAAGGAGCCCCTTGACGTCGCCCCCCACCTCCATCCCGCCGACCACGTGGGCGTCCGCGGCAGCCCGCGCGCAGAGGGCTCGGGCGAAGTCGCTACCCGGCGAAGACTCCATAAGGACCTATCCGAAAAGGGTGCGGGCGTGCGGCCCGTCTAGCTTGAGGGACTCTTACCTCACTCTCGCTCGACGTGCACGCCACGCCCGCACGCGCTCAAACTAGCGCGCCTCACTACGACCTCGAGTTCGATCCGCGCTTCCGACCGACACCCGACCTCTGGGCTGCCGTCGAGCCGCTGCTTCCGGAGCCTAAAGGCGGCGGGCGGCCACGGAAGTCCGACCGCCAGATGTTCGCCGCCATCTTCTACGTCCTCACGACCGGCATCCAGTGGAAGGCGCTGCCCAGGTGCCTCGGTGCTGCCTCGACCGTGCACGACCGCTTCCAGCAGTGGACCCGCGCCGCCGTCTTCGAAGCGCTCTGGGTGACGGGACTGCTGGAGTTCGACGTCTCGGTCGGGCTCGACTGGACGTGGCAGGCCATCGACGGGTGCATGACCAAGGCGCCGCTCGGCGGTGGTGCGACCGGGCCGAATCCGACGGACCGCGGCAAACAGGGCACCAAGCGGCATCTGCTCACCGAAGGCCACGGACTGCCGGTCGGACTCGTCGTCACCGGCGCCAACCGCAACGACGTCACACAGGTCGAGGCGGTGCTCGACGCGCGGCCGGTCGTCTCGTTTGAGGCCGAGCAGCATCTCTGCGCCGACAAGGGCTACGACTCGAACGCCGTCCGATCAGCGCTGAGCGCCTCGGGCTTCGTCACGCACATCCTGAGCCGCGGTCAGGAGAAGGCGGCCCTCGAGATGCCGGGCTACCGTGCACGGCGGTGGGTGGTCGAGGCGGCGCACTTGTGGCTGAACCGGTTCCGTCGTCTGCTGGTGCGGTGGGAGAAGAAGACCGAGAACTACCTGGCGATGCTGCACGTCGCGTGCGCGGTGATTGTGTGGCGGCGGTGCCCGCTCACGACCGACGACTACCTTTTCGGATAGGTCCTAAGTAGTCGGTCTCCATTACGGGTTTCTTGTGGACAGCGGCCTCTGTGCTGCGGGGCTGGGCTGGCGCCGGTTCACACTTGGTCGGCGAACCCTGCGTCCACCTCAACGAACACGTCGTTGAGGAACAGGGCGGGCGACGTCTCCAACTCGTGACGGGATCGTTGCGGGAGACGAGTAAGTGCGGAGGCAAGCCAGCCGGGAACGCCTGGGAGGGGGGCAGAACCGAGGGAACGGCTGACATGGATCGGGAGGAGCGCGAACAGGCCGAGGACGTGGTTCTTCCGGGCGAGAACGGCCCGGCCTACCTCAGAGAGTTCGAGGGACGCCGATAGCCCCTCGGAAGTGGAAGGCCCGGTGTATCCGGCGTCCCACGCCGCTTGCCAGGAACGCACGCGGGGGAACCCTCCGCAGGCCAACTCCCGGGCCGGGGCAGCGATGGGCCGGCGTTGGGACGGATAGGCCACGGCGCGCTCCGTCCGGAGTTTCGTTGCTCCCCGGGACACCCCCCGCAGGTAGAGCCGGGTTGTCTCGGCGTAGACCTCCTCTCCGGCCGCCGTGAACTCCGGGGCGTGACCGCCCCAATCCGTGTAGGCCCCAAGCCTGTAGCCACAGGCCTTGTCGTCTACTATGAGGTCTGGAAGGCCGGACGGGACCGCACGTTCGAACAGGTCGGTGTCGATGTCGCTCATGAGCCTAGCGTAACCGGGGTAGGACGACCGGAACCCGGGGGGGAATTCGGCCAGCCCCTCAATCATGGCTCCCCCGCCCCCGGCGGCCGATCCCTCTCGCATGGCGTCCACGTAACCCCCTGAGTAGACGGTGTCGGCGTCGGCCTGAAGGATGAGAACGTCGTCGAACGGGAGGCCGCGCTCTTCGGCTAGGGCCCCCACGAGCGTGTTGCCCCTCCGACGGGCCGGTACGTACCCCCTCTCGCTCTCGGCTCCTACGACGACCGTGCCGCTCGGACTGGCCCGCCTCACGGCCTCGGCGACCTCGCGTGTCGCGTCGTCGGATGCGTTGTCGACCAACACGAGGACGGCCTGGTCGGGGGTCGGTCGGGCCCGGTCTCCGAACCCCAGGGACCGGCACGTGGCGAGCAGGGTCTCCTCCTCGTTGTGGCAGGGGATTACGACGGCTACTGTGAGCATGGGCTGAGAGGGAGCGGAGTGGTCTCGAGGTCAGGGGAAGCTCGGGCTGACCGAACGCCGCCGGGCTGCCAGGGAGCGGCTCCTCAGAAGGGAACGGAGCGTCGGTATCGCCTCAAGAGCATTCCCCGCGCTGCCCACCGTCTCGCTCTCGGACCCGCTCGAGCCTGACCGTTCGGTAAGGTCGCGGGGGAGACCCTGTCTGACAACACGGCCCCAATATCCGCTCGTCGCTCGGTCGGAACAGGACCTCGAACTGGGATCCTTTGACTCCCCTACTAACGGGATGGCCGTAGTTCGGCAGGATCCCTTCAGGCCTTGGGGCCTGTTCCACCTCTGCTCGCGCGGGAGCGGTCCATGCCCGTCTGTTCCCCCTGGGCACCGTGACGTTCCCACACCATCAAGAGTTGGGCGACCCCGGGCCGCTCTGCGACACAGAAGCCGGCAGCCTGCGCGGCCTTTCTCGAGGCGACGTTCGACGCCCTCATGTGCGCGTACACCCGTCCGTGCCCGCTCTGCTCGCACGCTAGCCGGTACGCCTGACGGCCGATGTGGAGCCCCCTCGCGCGCGCGTTGAGGAAGATCTGTATGGAGGCGTGTCGGCCCAAGAGCGGCTCGTCGACGACGTTGATGAAGACGTAGCCGGCCCGCTCCCCCCCCGCGTAGACGTGCCAGTAGTGACCGCCCGGCCCGCCGCCCCGCCCCGGCTTCCCCCTGCCGGGGACGAGCTCAGTCGCTCCCGGTTCATCATTTCCTGATCGTGGGCGATCCGAAGTCATGGGGGCATCTTGAACGCGTCGGCGGGTCTACCGGCTGGACAGGACCTCGCGGACGAGGCTCTCTAACCGGCCGACGGCCGGTGCCCAGAGCTCGGCTGGGAAGAAACCCGGCGAGAGCGCGACCGTCACGTCAACGGGCCGGTGGGCCACGTCCAACGACCCGAGCGGACGGATCACCTCGTCAATCCTCGTGAGCACCCGGTCCACTTGGGGGTCATACCTCCCCGGCCGCCCCTCCCAGTCGGAGTCGCCGTTGTAACGGTTGTTAAAGAAGTCCATGTCTATATGGAGGAGCACGGGCGCTGAGGGGAGCCCTTCACACCAGGGCTCTACGTCCGAGAAGGCCTCGTACGAACTCTCGCGGGCGTGCCCGAGTGTGGCCGGACGCTCCAAGAGGCTGGCGGGCCGGGGAGCGCCTGGGGCGAGCAGGTCGTCCGGCTCGTGCGTGGCACGCAGGGCGAAACGGCCCCGTCGCTCCGTCGCGTACCGGGTATCGCAGAGATGACGGACATGGACGCGTGGGACGTGGTGGATGAGGGGGACCATGAAGCTGCCCACGTCTATGGCCCCGCTCGTCACGGCGGAGGCCACACTGTCAGGTCGGAGGAGCTCGACCTCGCCGCCGGTGATGACGTCCGTCCAGCACCTCCCCCCGCCAACGAGGAGCGGGCTCATGAGGTCGTCGTGGTCGTCGACGTGGAGGATGGTGACCTCCTCCACCCCGGCTCCCTCGGGCCCGCTCAGCCAGCAGGCCCAACTGTGGAGAGTCCACGCGTCGAGGAGCGAAATCTGGTACCGGCCCTTGCGGCGGACGGCGGTGGGAATGCCCCTGACGTCCAGTCTGCCCCACCAAGCGAGCCCGGACTCGAGCCGGGGGTCGACGTAGTACTCGCGCTCGAGGCCGAGCTCCGCACGACCTGCTCGGAGGTCCAGTTCATCCAAGACGCCGCGGCACCGGACCGCATCGTCTCGTTCAGCGACGATGTGG
>JAYWIE010000556.1:0-2142 GCA_043789155.1 Rubricoccaceae bacterium
CCGCGAGCGCCATCGCGAGGTCGTCCTCGAGGGCCGTGATGCGGCTGATCTTGATGCCAGGAGCCGGCGTGAGCTCGTAGCGCGTGACCGTCGGCCCGACGACGGCGTCGATCTCGGTGATCTGGATGTTGTACGTCGCGAGCTTGTCGAGCAGGGTGAGCTTGTTCTCCTCGATCTCGTCCATGTCGACCTGCTGGTCGGACTCGGCCTGCTCGAGCAGCTCGATCGACGGGAAGTGGTACTCGGCCGCGCGGGGCGCGGCGGCGTCGAGGTCCACCTCGGCCTCGGGCGCGGCGACGTGGACGTGCACGGCGAGGCTCTCGGCCTCGTCGTCGATGAGCGCGTCGAGCTCGGGGTCGTCGGTCTCGGCGTCGGGCGCGGCGGGCGCGGGCAGCGGTGGCCGCACCGGCGGGGGGGGCGTCGGGCGCGCGCCGTGGGCTGCGCCGTCCCCTGCGGGGGTGCCGGAGGACGGTACGACGAGCACGGGCAGGTCGTCGTCGCGGCCGGCGTCGTCTGTGGCCCGCGGCGCGCCGTCGCCGGTCTGGCGGGCCGTCTCGCGGACCGTCCTCTTGGCCTCGGCGAGGGCGGCCTCGCGCTCGCGGTCGCGCGCGGCGCTCTTGTCGGCGCGGGCCCCGAGCGCGGCCGTCCGGGCCTGGTGCCGCAGCGCCTTGCGCGCGGCCGAGCCCTCGCGGAAGGCCGCCCAGCCGTCCGTGAGCCCCGTCTTCAGCCCGACCGCCGCGCCCTCGACGCGGTCCAGCGACGTCTGGATGTCGCGGTCGACAGCCAGCAGGACCGTGACCACGAGCCCGACCGCGAGCACGATGAACGCGCCGACCGAGCCGAGCACGCTCGACATCCACCCGGCGACGCCGGTCCCGATGCCGCCGGCCCACGACGCGAGCTCGCTGTCGCCCTGCGGGTCGAACCAGCCGAAGAAGCAGGCCGCGAAGACGGCCCCGACGACCGCGAGCGTCGTCAGCAGCGGCAGGAAGACCGGCGTCCGGCGGCGCAGCATCACGTAGCCCCACGCGAGCAGCGCCGCGAGCAGCAGCAGCACCGGGTAGCCCAGCCCCTCGGTCACGACCAGCCGCGAGACGTACGCCCCGACGACGCCGAGCAGGTTCGCCATCGGGGGGCCGCTCGGGCTGAGCATGCTCGTCCACGCGACGTCGTCGAGGCGGCCGTCGTCGGCGACGCTGTGGCTCACGACGGCAAGCGCGAGCAGCACCGCGAGCGCCATCAGGATGATGCCGAGCACCTCCTGCTTGCGCTGGATCGTGACGACGGTCTCGGCCGAGGCGCGGCGCGAGGGGGACGCCGGCGACCGCTTGCGGGTCGGCGGCGTGCGGGGCGGTCGGTCGGTCGTGCTCACCGGGTGGGGGGAAGTCCGGAGGAGAAGGCCCTGGCGCGCGGCGCGCGGTGGAGGCCCGGCGAAGATACGCCCCGGGTGCCGCCGCGCCCGACCCGGACATGGCGCGACGTCCGTCCGTGACGCGACGTCCGTGACGTGACGTCCGTGACGTGACGTCCGTCCGTGACGTGACGTCCGTCCGTGACGTGACGTCCGTCCGTGACGTGACGCTCGGTAGGGCCACAGCATGCTGTGGCCCTACGCCCACCGGCCCGTTTCCGGCGCACGCCGGCCACCCGTCCCGACGTCCCCGTCCCGACGTCCCGACGTGCTACCACCCCGCTGTGACCCAGGCCAGCGCCAGAAGCAGCCCGCCCGCCAGCACCAGCGTCACCCCGCCCATCGTCGCGAACACGGACTGGCTCGGCCCCCGCCGGAACCGGACGAGGATGGCGACCCCGGCGAGCAGCACGAGCGCGCCCGCGACCGGCAGCACGGCCGCGACGACGCGGAGCAGGTCGGCGGCGAGCAGCGGAGGCGTCATCGGCTGAAAAGGGGGCGTGGCACAGAGCCTGCAGGACGCCGGGCTAGCTCGCCTTCGCCTCGGCGTGGAACGGCGGCTTCGTGACCGTCGCCGCGAGCGGCCGGCCGCGGACGTCGATTCTCAGCCGCGTGCCCACGGCCGTGATCTCGGGCCGGTTCTCGACGAGCGCGAGCGCGATGCCCGCGCCGAGCAGCGGCGACTGCGAGCCCGACGTGACCGCGCCGACGGTCGCGCCGGACCCGTCCAG
>JAYWIE010000557.1:0-2139 GCA_043789155.1 Rubricoccaceae bacterium
CGGCCTCGCCGTCACAGCCGTCCGCGCCGACGCGCTCGCCGTCCTGCGCCGCCCGCCGCGCGGCCGCCCGTTCGGCCTCGCCTTCGCCGACCCGCCGTACGACCTCGCCGACATCCCCGCCCTGCCCGCGCTCGCCCGCCCGCACCTCGACGCCGAGGCGCTGTTCGTGCTCGAGCACGACACCCGCCACGACTTCGCGGGCGCGCCGGGCCTCGTCGTCGCGCGGGCGTACGGGCAGACCGTCGTGTCCATCTTCGACGCGGCCTGACCGCGGCCGTCCACGACGCCGTCGTGGTCACCCACCTGGTCCGCGATGCCCGACGTCGCCAATGCCGGCGGCGACGATGCCCGACGTCCACGATGCCCGACGTCCACGATGCTGGCGGCGACGGGTGTATCGTAGGGCCACAGCATGCTGTGGCCTTGCCGAGCGTGGCGGTAAGAATGCCACAGCATGCTGTGGCCCTACGTCGGACGATCCGACACGTCGGACGATCCGACGGACCCCGCACCCGCCGCCCGACCCATGCGTCTCGCCCTGTATCCCGGCACCTTCGACCCCGTCACGCTCGGCCACCTCGACGTGCTCGCGCGCGCGCTCGCCGTCTTCGACCGTGTCGAGGTGACCGTCGCCGTCAACGCCTCCAAGACGACGCTCTTCTCGGCCGAGGAGCGCGTCGCGCTCGTGCGCGAGAGCGTCGCGCGCATGGCCGCGGCCGAGCGCGTCACGGTCGCGTCTTTCGAGGGCCTGCTCGTGGACCACGCCCGCGCGCGCCGCGCCATCGCGCTCGTGCGCGGGCTGCGGCAGGTCTCGGACTTCGACTACGAGATGCGCATGGCGCTCGCCAACCGCCGCCTCGCGCCGGACGTCCACACAGTCTTCTTCGCGCCCGCCGAGGCGCACGCCTTCGTCGCGGCCTCCATCGTCCGCGACGTCCACCGGTGGGGCGGCGACGTCGCCTCGTTCGTGCCGCCGGCCGTCGCGCGCGCGCTCGCCGCGAAGCCCGGCGCGTAGCTTGGCCGGACCGCCCGCCGCCCGGACCATGGACCCGCAGTTCCAGACCCTCAACCCGTTCGTCGCGGCGATGCAGCCCTCGGCGACGCTCGCCATCACGTCGCGGGCCGCCGCCCTCCGCCGCGAGGGCGTCGACGTCATCAGCCTCTCGGCCGGCGAGCCGGACGTCCCGACGCCCGCGCCCATCGTCGAGGCCGCCCACCAGGCCCTCCGCGACGAGCAGTTCGGCTACACGGCCAATGCCGGCACGCCCGAGCTGCGCGCGGCCATCGCGGACAAGCTCACGCGCGTCAACGGCCTCGACGTCGAACCGGCGCAGGTGATCTGCTCCAACGGGGCCAAGCAGTCCATCGCGCAGGCCGTCCTCGCCGCCGCCGGGCCCGGCGACGAGGTCGCGTTCGCCGCGCCGTACTGGGTGAGCTACCCCGAGCAGGCGCGGCTCGCGGGCGCTGAGCCCGTCGCCGTCAGGACGGACGCGGCCGACGGCTACGTCCTCCGCCCCGACGCCCTCGACGCGGCCCTCTCCGAGCGCACGCGCGTCCTGATCCTCAACACGCCCTCGAACCCGACCGGGACCGTCCTCGCGCGCGCCGAGCTCGAGGCCATCGCAGGCGTCGTCGGTCGCTACCCGCGCCTGCTCGTCGTGTCGGACGAGATCTACGAGGACGTCGTCTTCGACGCCGAGCACGTCTCGTTCGGGACGATGCCGGGCATGGCCGACCGCACCGTCACGGTCAACGGCTTCTCGAAGGGCTACGCCATGACGGGCTGGCGGCTGGGCTACCTCGCCGGCCCGGCGTGGCTGACCGAGGCCGTGGACACGCTCCAGAGCCAGCTCACGTCCGGCCCGTCGTCCATCACGCAGGCTGCCGCCGTCGCCGCGCTCGCCATGGACCGCGCGCCCATCGACGCCATGGTCGCGCAGTTCCGCGCGCGCCGCGACGCCGTCCTCGCGCGCCTCACCGCCATCGACGGCGTCCGGTGCGCCACGCCGCAGGGCGCCTTCTACCTCTTCCCGGACGTCTCGGGCCTCTTCGGCCGCACGACACCGCAGGGCGAGCGGATCGACGACAGCCTCGGCCTGAGCCGCTACTTCCTCGACGAGGCGGCCGTCGCGGTCGTCC
>JAYWIE010000558.1:0-7533 GCA_043789155.1 Rubricoccaceae bacterium
GAAGGCCGAGGCCTCGTCTGCCAAAGCCGCCGCCTGATCATGGAAGTGACCCCCAACGACGCCGCCGAGGAGACAGGCTTCGGGGCCGGCACGCCCGCCCCGACCTCGATGGCCGACCCGACGCAGGTCGAGCAGATCCAGAACGAGCCGCCGCCGCGCGCGGTGACGCCCGAGATGGCGGCCACGCTCAAGGCCGCCTCCAACCCGGACGACCTCCAGCGCATCGCCGCGCCGGGCGCGGACCACATCAAGCTCAAGGACCCCTTCAAGTCTGCGGGCATCGAGTACATCGACTACAAGGACGTCGACACGCTCAAGCGCTACGTGAACGAGCAGGGCAAGATCCTGCCGGGCCGCATGTCCGGCATCTCGGCCAAGTTCCAGCGCCAGCTCACGACCGCGATCAAGCGCGCGCGCCACGTCGCCCTCCTGCCGTACGTCGCCGACAACGTCAAGTAGCACGCGCCGGGCAGCCCCGCTGCCCGCGCGGCGCTTCTGGCGTGCATCCCGCACCCCCATGAAGATCATCCTGACAGAAGACCACGACACGCTCGGTGCCAAGGGCGACGCGGTCGAGGTCAAGAACGGCTACGGCCAGAACTTCCTCATCCCGCGCCGCCTCGCCGTGCCCGCCACGCCGAGCGCGGTCAAGCGCTACGCCGAGGAGACGCGCCAGGCCGCCCACAAGGTCGAGGCGCAGAAGGCGGCCCTCGTCACGCTCGCCGAGGCCCTCACCGGCACCGAGGTCACCATCGCGACGCGCACGGGCGAGGGCGGCCGCATCTTCGGCACCATCACCACGACGCAGATCGCCGACGCGCTCGCTGCCGGCGGCAACCCCGTCGACCGCCGCAAGATCGCGCTCGACGGCGACATCCGCGAGACGGGCTCCTTCCCGGCCCACGTCCGCTTCGGCCCCGACGCCGTCGCGACGATCACGGTGAACGTCGTCTCGGAGAACGCCGCCGACGAGCCCGCCCCCGCGGCCTCGGACGACGACGGGCTCGCGAACGAGCTCGCCGGCTACGAGGGCGACGAGGACTGAGCAGGCCGTCGCGCACCCTCTGCGCGTGCTGCTCGTGCGGGGCGCTCCTCTCGCGAGGGGCGTCCCGCGCTCGTATCCGCCCGGCACGACTGTCCGGTCTGGGCCGTTGGCCTTTTTTGCCCCCGCTCCGATGCCCGTCCGCTCGCTCGCCCTGTTCGCCCTCGTGCTCACCGCCGCCCCGGCGCGGGCGCAGACGCGCGCGGCCGACGTCGTGGCGTGGAGCGCGCGCGCCGAAGGGGGCGCGCGCGGCGCGGCGGCGCGCGTCGTGTTCTCGGCCACGCTCGCGCCCGGCTGGAAGATGTACGCCCTCGACTCGCCCGTCGGACGCCCGCTCGCGGTCGCGCTCGACGGCCTCCCGGCCGGCGTCACCGCGGGCGCGCCGCGCCAGACGGGCGCGCACCGCGGCCACGACGCCGCCTTCGGGGCCGAGGCGTCCACGTTCACGGGCACGGCCCGCATCGAGCAGCCGCTTACGGTCTCGCGCCGCGCCGCCGCAGGGCTGGCCGTCGTCTCGGGGACGGTCCGCTACGCCGTCTGCGACGCCGAGATCTGCCTCCCGCCGGCGTCCGCCCCGTTCCGCGTGACGCTCCGGGTGCAGTAGACGGAGCGTTTTCGCGACGTTCGGCCCGTCTGGCTAAAGGCTTCAGGCCGCCGGACGATGGGCGGAAGGAGCCCTCCCTGCGCGCCGATGCCCCTGCTCTCCCTCATTCGCCCGGTCGCGGCCTTCGCCGTGCTCGCGCTCCTCGCCGGCTGCGACACCGTCGGCACGGACTCGACGCACGTCGACGCGTCGCAGGACCCGTGGGTCGAGATGCTCGACGCCGTCAACGCGGTCCGGGCGGCCGGGCAGACGTGCGGCACGGAACGCCTCCCGCCGGCCGGCCCGCTCGTCTGGAACGACCGCCTCGAGGCCGCCGCGGAGCGCCACACGGCCGACATGGTCGCGCACGACGCGTTCGCGCACCGCGGGTCGGACGGCTCCGAGGTCGGCGAGCGCGCGACGCGGGCGGGCTACTCGTGGCGGCTCGTCGGCGAGAACATCGCGCGCTTCCAGCGGACCGTCCCCGAGGTCGTCCAGGACTGGGTCGAGAGCCCCGGCCACTGCCACGCGCTCATGGACCCTCGCTACGCCGAGATGGGCGCGGCCGTGCAGGACCGCTACTGGACGCAGGTCTTCGGGCTGGCGAGGTAGCGGGTTTGGGAGGACGTGTCTGCAAAGTTCCGGCGTCAAATTTCAAATCCCAAACCGCATTCGGGCGATCTACTGGTCCGTCTCCGCGCCCGCGGCGGCGAGGGCGTCGAACCCGCCCGAATTGACGACGGTCTGGAAGCCCATCCGCGTCAGCGTCTCGGCAGCGGCGGCGCTGCGGCGGCCGGTGCGGCAGTAGAGGTAGACCGGCCGCGCGCGGTCGACGCCGTCCAGCGACGCCTCGAACTGCCCGCCGTTGACGTCCACGTTCTGCGCGCCGGCGACGTGGCCCGACGCGTACTCGGCCGGCGTGCGGACGTCCACGACGAGCGCCCCGGCGGGGCGGGCGAGGAAGCCTGCGGCGGGCGAGGCCGCGGCGGGCGAGGTGCCGGGAACGTCCTGAGCGGTGGCGGGCGCGTCGGGCGCGGCGCAGGCGCTGAGCGCGAGCAGGGCCGTGAGGGCGAGGCGTGTCATGTCCAGAGGGTTCGGGCGAGCGCGACCGTCCGGTCGTCGCAGGTGACGTGGTGCGCCAACGCGCCGGGCCCGGCGTGAGGTCCAGGTCCGCACGCGGAGACGACCGTCTGCCCGACCGTCGCCTCGTTCTGGAACACGACGTCCAGCACGGACAACCGCGACGCCGCGCGGACGTCTTCGGGGACGGCCTCGAGCGCCCACTCCACGATGCGCGCGTGGTTGGCGTGCCCGACCCGGTCGAGGTCGGCGTGGCGGACGGCGAACGTCTCGCGGCGCGTCACGGCGTCCGGCGGCGTCGGAACGGGCGCGTCGCCGAAGGTGAGGCCGCGCGGGACGTCCGGCGGCGGCAGGAACGCGTCCATCGCCGGCGGCAGCCGCACGGGCCGCCGGCGGCCGACGTCGAGCAGGAACCAGACGGACGTGGCGCGGACGAGCGCTGTGCCCGAGGCGTCGCGGAGCACGAAGTCGCGGTGGGCCCGGAGGCCGTCACGGTCCGAGGGCCACGTGTCCACGGTGACGGCGTCGCGCAGGCGCGGCAGCGCGCCGCCCACGACCAGGCGGAGGCGCTGGAGCACCCACGTCGCCGGCCCGGCGGGGAGGTCGAAGACGTCGAGGTCGTGGGCGCGCGCCTGCTCGCCGGCGGCTTCCTGAAACAGGTTGAGGACCGCGAGGACCGAGACGCGCTCGTCCGGCCCGGCCTCGTAGGCGCGGATGCGGAAGGGCTCGGTCCAGACCGTCGCGTAGGGCGAGGACGTCGCGCGCGGCGAACCTGTCGCGGGAGGCGGGACCGTCGCGGGGGCAGAGTCGGGCGTCACGGGCGGGGAGTAGGTGCGCTCGGGAAAATCCTGAGCGGCGTGCATTCAGCCGCGGGCGCGCGGGCGGGTGGAACACGCGGCCGGGGGTCCGGTTGATTCACCTCCCCTCACATCGCCCGCACGGGCTCCTCCCATGGCCGACCGTCCCCTCATCTCCGGCTCCTTCTCCGACCCCGCCGCCGCCGACCGCGCGTACAACTCGTTCCGCGAGCGCGGCTACACCGACGACGACATCCACGTCATGATGTCGGACGACACCAAGGACGCGTACCACTCCCGGCCCGACGCGGCTATCGACGAGGGCTCGAAGGCCCTCGAAGGCGCTGGCACGGGCGCGGCCATCGGCGGCTCCGTCGGCGGCATCCTCGGGGCCATCGCGGCCGTCGGGACGGCCGTGGCGCTGCCGGGCATCGGCCTCATCGCCGGCCCGCTCGTCGGTGCGCTCGCCGGCGCAGGCGCGGGCGGCGCAGCGGGCAGCCTCGTCGGCGCGCTCGTCGGCGCGGGCATCCCGGAGGAGCACGCGCAGGCGTACGAGTCCGACATCAAGAACGGCAACATCGTCGTCGGCGCGCACCCGCGCGACGAGGACCGCGACACGTTCCGCGACACGTACACGACCAACGGCGCGTCGAACGTCTACTCGAGCTACTAAGCTCGTGCTACCGGGCCGGGCCCGGACGGACTCGCGCGGGGCGGGGGCTACGGCCTCCGCCCCGCGCGTCGTTTCGGGACCTCCGGCCTGCCTCAGGCGAGGCGCGCCGTCAGCGTGATCTCGGCGGCCTTGAGCACCTTCGAGAGCGGGCAGGTCTCCTTGGCGTGCATCGCGATCTTCTGGAACTCGGCGTCCTCCATGCCCGGCACGGAGGCTTCGAGCTCGAGCTCGATGCGCGGGATCTCGAAGCCGCCCTCGACCTGCTCGACGTGGACGCGGGCGGTCGTGTGGGCGCGCTCGGGCGGGTGGCCGGCCGAGGCGAGCTCGTTCGAGACCGCCATCGTGAAGCACGCCGCGTGCGCGGCCGCGAGCAGCTCCTCGGGGTTGGTGGTGTCGGCGTCGGCACCGGAGCCGAAGCGGGAGTCGAAGGAGTACGCGCTCTCGAGCGCGCCGGACTCCGTCGTGACGTCGCCGGAGCCGTCGCGGAGGGCACCGCGCCACTCGGCGTCTGCAGATCTGACCATGGGTGGAATCGGGAAGGGGAGGCCCGAGAATCGACGCGGAGCGGCCGGCGTTCCGCGCCCACGCGCGAGTCCGGATGAAGACCGTCCGGAGCCCGAACCCGGCCCGCCCGGACCCGTCCCACGCGGCCATTTCCAGCTCCTCGTATGGCTCCGGCGACCGCAGGCGACACCGTCCACATCCACTACACCGGCACGCTCGCCGACGGCACCGAGTTCGACTCGTCGCGCGGCCGCGAGCCGCTGCGGTTCACGCTCGGCGCGGGGCAGGTCGTGCCCGGCTTCGACCGCGCCGTGGCGGGGATGGCGACGGGCGAGACCAAGACCGTCACGATCCCGGCGGCCGAGGCCTACGGCGAGCACGACCCGGAGAACACGCTCGTCGTGCCCGTAGAGCACCTGCCCCAGGGCGTCGCCGTCGGCGACCGCCTCGCGCTCGGGACGCCCGACGGCGGGCAGGTGCCGGTGACCGTGACCGCGCTCGACGCCGAGGGCGCGACGCTCGACGGCAACCACGCCCTCGCCGGCAAGGACCTGACGTTCGAGATCACGCTCGCGCGCGTCGGCTGACGGCCCGCGCGCGTCTCGCCCGCTCAGCGCGCGTTGAGGCGGCGCAGCGCGGCGACGACCGCGTCGCCGTCTCCGGCCGGGTTGACGGCGGTGTCCTTGTACGCGACGCGCCCGTCGCGGCCGATGATGAACGTCCACCGGGCCGCGGTGACGTCGCGCGTGAGCTCGACGTCCTCGGAGCCGATGTGCCGCGTGATGCTGCCGCCCGCGCCGACGGGCACGCCGAAGGCGCGCGCGATGGTGCCCTGCGTGTCCGAGAGGAGCGGGAAGTTGAGGCGGTTGGCGCGCTTGAAGCGCCGCAGGCCGTCGACGCGGTCGCCCGAGACGCCGACGACCTCGGCCCCGAGTGCTTGGAGCTGCGAGCGGTTGTCGCGGAAGGCGCAGGCCTGGTCCGTGCAGCCGCCCGTCATCGCGGCGGGGTAGAAGTAGACGACGAGAAAGCGGCGGCCGACGTGGTCGCGGCTGCGCCACGCCCGCCCGTTGTCCTGCGTGGCGCGGAAGACCGGCGCGCGGTCGCCGACGTCGACGGTCTGGACGGCGGCGGTCTGGGCGGCGGCAGTCTGGGCGGCGGCGGTCTGGACGTGCGGCGCGGCGGCGAGGAGCACCCCGAGCAGGGCGAGAAGGCGGGACGAGCGGGTCATGGCAGGACGGGGCGGGGGAAAGGGCACCAACCGCGCGCGGCGCGCGGGGTTCGGCCGGGCGTCACCCGGCGTTGCGGACGGCCTCGACGGCGGCCTCGGACTCGAGCGCGACGACGTTGCCGACGTCCTCGCCGAGGTACGCCGCGCGCGCGACGCGGCGCATGATCTTGCCGTTGCGCGTCTTCGGGAGCGCGGCCGTGAAGAGGACCGCGCGCGGCGCGAGCGCCTTGCCCAGGGCGGCGGCGAGCGCGTCGCGGAGGTGGTCGCGCAGCGTCTCGGTCGCCGTGAGGTGCGGCGCGAGCACGACGAGCGCCACGACGGCCTCGCCCTTGACGCGGTCCGGGACGCCGATCGCGGCGCTCTCGGCGACGGCCGGGTTGGCGTTGAGCACGGCCTCGACCTCGGCCGGGCCGAGGCGCTTGCCGGCGACCTTGATCGTGTCGTCGCTTCTCCCGAGGATGAACCACTGCCCGTCGGCGTCGACCGCGGCGAAGTCGCCGTGGGTCCAGACGCCCGGGCGCTGCGCCCAGTAGGCGGCGTGGTAGCGGCGCGCGCCCGAGCCCGGGGCCGCGCCGTCGTGGAAGCCGCGCGCCATGCCGAGCCACGGCTGCCGCAGGACGAGCTCGCCGACGGCCTCGCGCACGGCCTGCCCGTCGTCGCCGACGACCTCGGCGTCCATCCCGACGACCGGGCCGGGGAAGCCGCACGGCTTGACCGCCTCGACCATGTTTCCGCAGAGGATGCCGCCCGAGATCTCGGTCCCGCCCGAGTAGTTCAGGACCGGCTTCGCGGAGCCGAGGACGGTCTCGAAGAGCCAGCGCCAGGCGTCGGGGTCCCACGGGCTGCCCGTCGAGCCGACGGCGCGCAGGCGCGCGAGGTCGTGGGCCTGTACGGGCTCCGGCCCGTGCGGCATCAGGGCGCGGATGAGGCTCGGGGAGAGCCCGAGCAGCGTCACGCCGTGGTCGGCCGCGATCTGCCACGTCCGGCCGGGGTCGTCGGCCCCGTCGGCCCCGGCGTCCGGCGCGCCGTCGTAGAGCACCATCGTCGCGCCGCAGAGGAGGCTGCCGAAGACGAGCCACGGGCCCATCATCCAGCCCATGTCCGACATCCACCACACGACGTCGGCCGGGCGGACGTCGAAGGCGTGGCGCATGTCCTGCGCGGCCTTGAGCGGGAAGCCGGCGTGCGTGTGGATGACGCCCTTCGGCGCGCCGGTCGTGCCGGAGGTGTAGAGCAGCAGGGCCCGGTCCTCGGCGGCCGTGTCGTGGGCCTGCGTCTGGCCGTCGCCCTCGCGCACGAAGTCCTGCCACGCGACGTCGCGGCCGGGCGTCATCGGCGCGGGCGGGCTGAGGCGCGCGCCCATCCGCTCGTGGACGACGACGAGGCGGACGTCCGGCAGGTCGGCGAGCGCGGCGTCGGCCGTCGCCTTGAGCGGGACGGCGCGGCCGCGGCGCGGGAGGCCGTCCGACGTCACGAGCGCCGTCGCCCCGCCGTCGTCGAGGCGCTGCCGGACGGCCTCGGCCCCGTAGCCCGAGAACAGCGGCAGCACGACGCCGCCCATCCGGACCACGCCGAGCACGGCGACGACGATCTCGGGCGTCATCGGCATCAGGATGCCGACCGTGT
>JAYWIE010000559.1:0-2129 GCA_043789155.1 Rubricoccaceae bacterium
GACGACCATCAGCCGCCTCGGGCTCAGCGCGACCCGCTGCCACGCCGCCGACCCGAGCCCGAGGATCACGAGCCACGGCCAGACCAGGTAGAACTGCTCCTCGACGCTCAGGGACCACGTGTGCAGAAGCGGGTTCACGCTCGCGCCCGCGCCGTGGTAGCTCAGGCTCATCCACGCGAAGTACGCGTTGCTGGCATACAGCGAGGTCGCCGCCCAGCTCTGCGCGAGCGTCCGTTGCTCCGAGGGTGCGTACAGAATCGCGGTCGCCGCGAGCGTGACCAGCAGGACGAGCGCCATAGCCGGCAGAAGCCGCCGCGCCCGCCGCGCGTAGAACGTGCGCAGGTCCACGCGTCCGGTTTGCTCGGCCTCGTTCACGAGCAACCAGGTGATGAGGAATCCGGACAGGACGAAGAAGACGTCCACGCCGACGAACCCTCCCTCGAAGCCTGGCACCTGCGCGTGAAAAAGCACGACGATGAGGACCGCAACGGCTCGGAGCCCTTCGATGTCGGGCCGGTAGCGCGGCCTGTACTGGAGACAGGCGACCAACTGCTTCTCCTCCATATCGCGGCTCTCGGTAGGTTCAGGCGTCGCATGCACGACGTAGCTCGCAGACGGCGTGCTCCGAACGTGGTGCTCTCGAAGCGGCGTGTTCTCAGCAGTATCGCCTCGGCGGCACTCATACCAAATCCTGAAGCTCTGTTTTGTTCAGGCAGGCTGGGGCTGCGTCGTTCGGGCTCCGACCAGGTTCCCCGACTGTCACACCGCGACAGTACAGCCGGACCTGGTATCAGCCGTCGGCGTCCGGGCTGCCGGTGAGCAGGTAGAGGACGGCCATGCGGACGGCCACGCCGTTCGTGACCTGATTCAGGATGACCGCCCGGTCGGACTCCGCGACCTCGCCCGCGAGCTCGACGCCGAGGTTGACCGGGCCCGGGTGCATCACCCAGAGGTCCGGGTGGCGCTCGAGGTGCTCGCCGCGCAGGCCGTAGCGCGCGTGGTACTCGCGCAGGCTCGGCAGCAGCGGGGCCGCGCCCGAGGCCTGCCGCTCGAGCTGGATGCGCAGCGCCATCGCTACGTCGCAGCCGTCGAGCGCGTCGTCGAGCGCGTCCGTCACGCGCAGGCGGTCCGCCATCGCCTCGATGCCGAGCGGCAGCATCGTCCGAGGGCCGCAGAGCGTGACGTGCGCCCCGAGCGCCGTGAGCGCGTAGACGTTCGAGCGCGCGACGCGGCTCGCCGCGATGTCGCCGATGATGGCCACGCGCAGGCCGCGGAAGTCGAGGCCGGCGAGGGCGGGCAGGCGCGGGACGTCGAGGTCCGCGACCGTGAGCGCGTCGAGCAGGCCCTGCGTGGGGTGCTCGTGCTGCCCGTCGCCCGCGTTGACCACGACGCCGTCGATGCAGCGCGTGAGGAAGTGCGCCGCGCCGGCCGAGCGGTGCCGGAGCACGGCCACCTCAACCTTCATCGCCTCGATGTTGCGCGCCGTGTCGCGCAGCGTCTCGCCCTTGGTCACGGACGACGTCGCGGACGTGAAGCTCATCACGTCGGCCGAGAGGCGCTTCTCGGCGAGCTCGAACGAGAGCCGCGTCCGCGTCGAGCTCTCGAAGAACAGGTTGCACACGGTGACGCCGCGCAGGCTCGGGACGCGCTTGATGGGCCGCTCGAGGACGTCGCGGAACGTGCGGGCGGTCTGGAGCACGAGGCGGATCTCGGCCGCGGGCATGCCGGCGAGGCCGAGCAGGTGGCGGCTCGTGAGGCGCGGCGCGGTCTCAAGCGTCATGGCGCAGACACGGGCGGCGGGGCGGTGACGAGCCACACGCCGTCGCCGCCGTCGGCCTCGGCGAGGCGCACGCGCACGCGCTCGCCGGGGGCCGTCGGGACGGTCCGGCCCACGAAATCTGGCGCGACGGGCAGCTCGCGCAGGCCGCGGTCCACGAGCGCGAGCAGGCGGACGCGCGCCGGCCGGCCCATGTCCATCAGCGCGTCGAGCGCGGCGCGCGTCGAGCGGCCGGTGTACACGACGTCGTCGACGAGCACGAGGTCGAGGCCGTCGAGGTCGAACGGGACGCGCGTCTCGCGGGTCACGAGCGGCGCGCCGCCGCGCCGCGCCGCGGCCCCGAACCCGCCGA
>JAYWIE010000560.1:0-7475 GCA_043789155.1 Rubricoccaceae bacterium
GGTCGTCGTGTTCACGCTGCCGCAGTCCTTCGTGACCGCCAACGACTCGCTGTTCAAGAGCGCGACGTTCGGCTCGTCGTTCGAGGGCTTCGAGCTGCGCCCGACCGCGACGGCGGGGGCCGGGGCGGTCTACGGCTTCACCGTCACCGGGGGCAGCCCCATCCCCGCGCGCCGCGGCCTGATCCGCGTCGCGACCCTCACCGACACCCTCGTCTACCCGCTCTCCGAGGTTTACACGCGCCTCACGTCGGGCATGCCGGGGATGGCCCCGGTGGGCCGGCGGCTGCTCCGCGCCGGCTCCGCGACGGGCCTCAAGCTGACGTTCCCGTTCGAGTCCCTGCTGCGGCTGCCCGTCTCGCAGGCGACGCTGCGGCTGCCGCTCGACCCCGCGCTCGCCGGCACCACGGGCGCGTTCAAGCGTCCGCTCGCTCGCACCGGCACGCTGTTCCTGCGCGAGGGCACCGGCCCGTCCGTCTACCTCACGCAGCTCCAGGCGCGCGGCTCGACCGACCTCCGGACGACGCTCCCGGCCGACCTGACGCGGTTCGTCCAGCAGCTCGTGCTCGGCCAGCGGACGTTCCGCCAGTTCGAGGTCCGCTTCGCGGACGTGTTCCAGTCGTCCACGGTCTCGCTCGACGTCCTCCCGGTCGTCACCGACGGGACGACCACCACGACGCGCCCGCGCCTCTCGGTCACCGTCGTCTCCGCGGCCCCGTGAGCCTCTCCCCCGCCCTGCTGCCTGTGCCTCGTCTGATGATCCGCGCCGCCCTCGTCCTCGCCGCCGCCGGCCTCGCCGCAGCCCCGGCCGCGCACGCGCAGGGCCAGAACAACTACGGCTCCGTGTACTCGCGCTACGGCCTCGGCGAGCGGACCGAGTTCGGCTCGTCGCAGGCCGAGATGCTCGGCGGCGCGCAGACGGCGCTGCGCTCGACGTTCTACAACGGCCTCGCGAACCCGGCCCTGTGGGCGGACCAGCAGGTGACGACGTTCAGCGCCGCCGTCGGCGTCCAGGGCGTCCGCTCGACCGACGCGGCGAGCACGGCGGCGAGCCGCGCGACCGCCGGCGACGTCGCCGGGCTCCAGCTCGGCGTGCCGATCCTCCCGGCGCGCCTCGGCCTGACGTTCGGCTACCGGCCGTACTCGCGCGTCAACTACCGCGCGTCGATCCCCGGACGGTTGGTTACGGAAGAAGACACGACGGCCTACGCGCTCAACCAGGAGGGCGGCGGCGGCCTCCAGCGCATCTCGGGCGGCCTCGGGCTGCGCGTGGGCCAGGCGCTCCAGGTCGGGGCCTCGGCCGACGTCCTCTTCGGGACGGTCGAGTACATCCAGCGGACGACGTTCGACGAGGGGGCCTTCACCGAAGTCCGGCAGTCGCGCGCGACGCGCCTCTCGGGCGTCTCGGGCACGCTCGGCGCGCTCGTCACCGCCCGCTCCGTCGCCTCGGGCGACGACGCGCTCTCGCTCGGCCTCGCGGTCACCCTCCCGACGCGCCTGCGGGGCACGCAGACGCTGACGCTCGGCCAGAGCCTCGACCGCGACACGCTCGCGACGTCCACGGGCGGCCGGGCGACGCTGCCGCTTCTCGCCCGCGGCGGGCTCTCGTACCGCGCCGGCGCGCGCTGGCTCGCCGCGCTCGACGCGACCTACGAGCCGTGGTCGTCGTTCACGAGCACGCTCCCGCTCGGCGGCTACAACGAGGCGACGCGCGTCGACGAACTCCGCGACCGCTACCGCGTCGGCGGCGGGATCGAGGTCGTCCCGGCCGGGCGCAACCGCAACGCGAGCGTGCTCGCGCAGACGGCCTACCGCCTCGGCGCGTACGGCGAGCGCGGCCTCTACGCGCCCTCGGGCGCGTCCGTGCAGACGCTCGCGCTCACGGGCGGCCTCTCCGTCCCGAACCGCCTCTCGGGCGCGCGCATCGACCTCGGCTTCGAGGTCGGCACGCGCGGCGCGACCGAGGGCGCGCTCGTCCGCGACGTCTTCGCCCGCGGGTCGCTGACGCTCAACTTCGGCGAGCGCTGGTTCGTCCGGCGGCGCATCGAGTGACGCGCCGGCCGCACTCGGCCCAGTGACCGCGCGGACGCCTCGGCGAGGCGTCCCTACCCCCGACGTGCGCGAGCCAGCGAGCGCGCCGCGGCCGAGCGCCGCCGTCTGAACCGGAGCGGATCGGCCGGATCGGCACGCGGCGGCCGCGTCAGCGGGGCGTCGAGACGAGCGTGCCGCGCATCATCAGGTAGTGGCCGGGGTACGCGCAGACGTACGGGTAGCGCCCGGGCGGCGGCATCGTGAACACGACGGCCGTGCGCGCGCCCGGCTGCGCGATGGCCGTCCCGGCGATGACGGCCGGGTCGTCCGGCAGGTGGTCCGGGTCGCCGGCACCCGCCTGCCCGACGCGCTCGACGTCGCCCTGCGTGCGCACCACGACGACGTTGTGGAGCATGGCCGGGCTCGTCGTGCCCCGGTTGTCCATCACGAGGCGGACGGTCGCGCCGGCCGGGGCCGTGACCTCGGTCGTGGCGTAGGCCATCGCGTTGGGCGTCGAGGCGACGACGAGCTCGGCGTCGACGGCCTGCGCGAAGACGGCCGCCTGGTCCGGGGCCGGTGCCGTAGGCTCGGACGCGCACGCGGCGAGGGTGATGGTCAGCGCGAGACAGAGAAAACGCATGGTCGGGATGTGGGATGGGGGGTTCGGGATGCGCAGACTCAGGGGCAGGCCCGCTGCCCATCCCTCATCCCGGATCCCGTCTAGAAGGTCCAGTTCGCGTCGTCCTTCTCGGTCCGGCGGCGGGCGCGCTGCATGAGCGTCTCGTGGAAGGCCTGGACGGGCTCGTCGCCGGCGGGGTGGCGCAGGAGGTAGCGGCCGTCCGGCTGGAGGTCCCACGCCTGGACGTTGTCGTCGAGCGCGTAGCGGAGCGTGCGCAGCAGGCGCTTCTCGGCCTTGGCGTCGCGGACGGGCAGGACCACCTCGACGCGGTCGTCGAGGTTGCGGCGCATCCAGTCCGCCGAGCCGATGTAGGTCTCGCCCTCGCCGTCGTTGTGGAAGTAGAAGATGCGGCTGTGCTCGAGAAAGCGGCCGATGATCGACGAGACGCGGATGGTCTCGCTCACGCCGGGCAGGCCCGGCCGCAGGCGGCAGTGGCCGCGGATGACGAGGTCGATCTGGACGCCCTCCTGACTCGCCTTGTACAGCTCGCGGATGATGCCGAGGTCGTCGAGCGCGTTCATCTTGGCGACGATGCGGCCCGAGCCGTTCGCGCGCTGGTGGCGCACCTCGCGGCGGATGAGCTCGACGAAGCGGCTGCGCAGGTCTCTTGGCGCGACCGAGAGCGTCTGGTACTCCTGCTCGGGCGCGTAGCCGGTGAGCGAGTGGAAGAGGTGGACGAGGTCCTGCCCGATGTCCTCGCGGCACGTGAGCAGGCCGAAGTCCGTGTAGAAGCGGGCCGTGGAGGGGTTGTAGTTGCCCGTCCCGATGTGCGCGTACGTCCGCAGGCGGCCTTTCTCCTCGCGGACGACGAGCGTGGTCTTGGCGTGCGTCTTGAGCCCGACGAGGCCGTAGGCGACGTGCGCGCCCGCTTCTTCCAGGCGTCGGGCCCACGAGATGTTGTTCTCCTCGTCGAAGCGCGCCTTGAGCTCGATCAGCGCCGCGACCTGCTTGCCGCGCTCGGCCGCCTTGATCAGCGCCCGCACGACGGGCGAGTCGTCCGAGGTCCGGTAGAGCGTCTGCTTGATCGCGAGCACGTGCGGGTCGGCAGCGGCGTCCTCGATAAAGCGCTGCGTGCTCGCCGCGAAGGACTCGTACGGGTGGTGCACGAGGATGTCGCCCTGGCGGATGGCGGCGAAGATGTCGGGCTCCTCCTCGAGCTCGCGGTGCCGCAGCCGCACCGGCACGACGGGCGTGTAGGGCAGGTAGCGGAGGTGCGGCAGGTCCACGCGCGGGAGGCTGAACAGGCCCGAGAGGTCCAGCAGGCCCGTCACGTCCACGACGTCCTCGGCCTCGTCGAGGCCCATCTCGCGCGCGAGCAGGTGGCGGACGCGCTCGGGCATGTCGGCCGCGACCTCGAGCCGGACGACGTCGGCGAAGCGGCGCTCGCGGAGCTCCTCGGCGATGAGCTCGAGCAGGTCGTCGGCCTCGTCCTCGGCGCGCTCGAGGCTCGCGTTGCGCGTGACGCGGAAGGCGTGGACGGCCTCGACCTCCATGCCGCGGAAGAGGGCCTCGGCGTTGTGGCGGATGACGTCCTCGAGCGCGACGACCTCGGTCTGCGCGTCGTCGACGGGCACCCAGCGGCCGCGGCCGGTCGGCACCTTCAGGCGCGCGAAGTGCTCGGTGCCGCGGCCGGGGTGGCGCAGCACGAACGCGAGCGAGAGCGAGCCGTTGGAGATGAACGGGAACGGGTGGCCGGGGTCGAGCGCCAGCGGCGTCAGGATCGGGAAGACGGCGTCGCGGAAGACGGCGTCGACGCGCTCGCGCTCGTCGGCCGAGAGCGACTCGACCGTCCGGACGACGAAGCCGGCCTCGGCGAGGCGCGGGCGCAGCGCGTCGGTCCAGAGCAGGTCCATGCGGGCCTGCATGTCGCGGGCCGCGGCGAGCGAGAGGTCGAGCTGCTCGCGCGGCGTGCGGCCGTCGGGCGAGAGCGCGCGGACGCCGGCGGCGAGCTGCCGCTTGAGCCCGCCGACGCGCTTGCGGTAGAACTCGTCGAGGTTGTTGGCCGTGATGGCGACGAAGTGGACGCGCTCGAGCAGCGGCGTCCGGGTGTCGAGGGCCTGGTAGAGGACGCGCCAGTTGAAGTCCAGCCACGAGAGCTCGCGGTTGAAGTAGAGGCTCGGGTCGTCGAGGGTCGCGTTCTCGGGCACGTCGCGGGCGACGACGGCGAGCGGGAGCAGGCGGTCGAGCGTCGGCGCGCCGCCGTCGGGCACGTCCGGGTGGGGCGTCCGGGCGACGGGGGCCTTCTTGGGCTTGCGGCGGCGCGGCGCGGGCGGCGGGGCCGGCTCGCCGTCGCCAGCCGCGCCGTCGTGCGCGGCCGTGTCGACGGCGGCGGCGAGGGCGGCTTCGGTGTCGGCGGTGTCCGGGGCGAGCGTCGGGTCGAAGTCGAGGTCGTCCATTGAGGCGTCGGTGCTGAGGGGGGTCGAACGCGGGCGGGCAACAATCAGTCCGCCGCGCCGTCCGCGGACGCGGTTAAGAAGTCGCCGCGCTCGATCTGCTGCCGGATGCGGTTGAGGCCCATGATCTCGGCCTGGATCGGGGCGACGTCGTGGCCGTCCTGCTCGGCCGACCGCAGGCGGCGGCGCGCGCTCTCGACCGCGTCGAGCAGGCGCTCCATCTTGAGCCGCCGCATGGCGTCGTCGGCGACGACGAACGGGCGGGCGTCCTCGGCGGGTACGTCGACGCCCGCCTTGGCCCAGTTTGCGGAGAGGTCGTGCTGCGGGGCGAGGATGCGGGCCGCGAGCTCCTGCACGGCCGGCCCGAACGCGCCCTGGAGGAACGGCCCGCGCTCGACGGCCCCGGCCTCGTACTGCGCGAGCAGCGCCGCGACGGTGTCGCGCGACGCGCCCTCGGAGAACTCGTCGAGGCCCATCCGCGTCAGGACGTGCTCGACGAGCGGCGCGCCCTCGTGCAGCATCAGCCGCAGCAGCGTCTCCTCCTTCGGACGGACGACGGCCACGACGACGGCCGGCTCGTCGCGCCCGTCGGCCGGGCTGCCGTCGGCGGCGCGGTGCACCTCGACGACCCGCATCGCGGCCTCGGGCGCGGCCGGCCGCCGCGAGCGGACGTCGACCTCGCGGCGCAGCTCGCGGTCGGGCACGTCGAGGCCGCGCACGGCGAGGCGGACGTACTCGTCCTGCAGGATCGGGTCCGTGATGCGTGCGAGCGCGGCCACGACGCGGTCGACGGCCTCGCGCTTGCCCTCGGGCGAGCCGAAGAGGCCCTCGCGCCGCGCCCCGGCGACGAGGAACTCGACGAACGAGCGGCGCTCGTCGCGCAGGACCGTCCGGAAGGCGTCGGCCCCGAAGGTGCGGACGAACGAGTCCGGGTCGGCCCCGTCGGGCAGCGAGACGGCGTAGGGCGTCATGCCGGCGTCGAGGGCTGTCTCGACGCCCTTGCGGGCGGCCGACTGCCCGGCCGCGTCGGCGTCGAAGAGCAGCACGACGCTCTTCGTGCCCGACTTGGCGAGGCTGCCCAGCTGCGCCGCCGTCAGGGCCGTCCCGCTGGCCGCGACGACGTTGCGGACGCCGGCCTGCCACAGCGCCACGACGTCCGCGTGGCCCTCGACGACGATGGCCTCGCCCTGTGCGCGGACGTCGCGCTTGGCCTGCTTCATCCCGAACAGCACGCGCGACTTGTGGTAGACCTCGGTCTCGGGCGTGTTGAGGTACTTGGCCGGCGTGTAGTCCGCGCTCGCCGTGCGCGACTCGGGCAGGATGCGGCCGGCGAAGCCGAGCACCTTGCCGATCGGCGACAGGATCGGGAAGACGAGGCGGTCGCGGAAGACGTCGTAGATGCCCCCGCGCCCGCCTCCGGCGGCGGAGTCGCGCCGCTTCACGAGCCCGACGGCCTCGAGCACGTCGGGGTCGAAGCCCGCCTGCGTCGCGGCGGTCGCGAGCGCGTCCCAGCCCTCGGGCGCGAAGCCGAGCCCGAACGCGAGCACGGCCTCCTTCGTGAACGCGCGCTCGGCGAGGTAGGCGCGGGCGCGGGCCCCGCCGTCGGCGCGGAGCTGGTCCACGTAGAAGCCGGCGGCGAAGCGGAGCGCGGCGTGGAGCGTCCCGAGGCGGTCCGCGGCCGGGTTGTTGTCCTCGGGCAGGGCGATGCCGGCGCGCGCGGCGAGCAGGCGGACCGCGTCGAGAAAGCCGACGCCCTCGGTCTCCTGGACAAACTTGAAGATGTCTCCTGTGGCTTTGCACCCGAAGCAATAGTAAAAACCCTCGTCCGGGACGACGTTGAACGACGGCGATTTTTCGTTGTGGAACGGGCACAGCCCGAGAAAGCGCCGCGACTGCTTCTTGAGTGCCACGCGCTCGCCGATCACGTCGACGAGGTCGGACGCGGCGCGGATCTCGTCGATGGTGCCGTCGGGGATGCCGGCCATGGGAGCGGAGGCGGGGCCCGGAGTTTACCCCGGCAGGGTCCGCGGCCGCGCCGTCCCGGCCGGCTCGAGGGCGTCCCCGACGGCGACGCGCCCGCCGTCGACGACCGCGGCGCGGATGCCGCCGCGCCCGACGAGCGCGTCGAAGGCGGCCGGCTGCCCGGTCACGCGGACGAGGTACTTGCACGGCGCGCAGACGCGCTCGCCGCGGAACGTGGCCCCGCCGATCCGGAACGTCCCGCCGAGCAGCGCCCGCAGGTCGATCCCGGCGACGACGAGGTTGCGGCGGTGCTCGCCGTGCGCCATCTGCACGCCGAAGGCCATCTCGGCAGCGTCGAGGTCGTCGGCCGAGACGAGCGTGACCGCGCGGCCGCGGCCCGGCCACCGGCTGAA
>JAYWIE010000561.1:0-2120 GCA_043789155.1 Rubricoccaceae bacterium
AGGCCCCGCACCTGCACTTCGCGATCTGGACCGCCCCGAGCGCGCGCGCCTTCTGGGACGGCCCGGCCGTCAACCCCTTCCCGCTGCTGACGGGCCGCCCGGCCGCGCCGCCGCGGGCCGCGCCGCCGCCGGCCGCGCCGGACTCGAGCCTCGCGCCGAGTCCGCCGGCGACGCCTCGCGGCCGGTGATGTCGCGGAAGTGGACGGTCGTGCCACTGCGCACGAGGGCTGCGAGCCGGAGCGCGTCCCAGTTCGTCAGCCGCACGCAGCCCGACGACGTCGCCGTCCCGATCGTGCCCGGCGCAGACGTCCCGTGGATGCCGTAGTGCGGCTCGGACAAGGCCATCCAGACCATCCCGACGGCGTTGTTGGGGCCGGGCGGCAGCGTCGCGTCCTCGCGGTCGTCCGGGACGCCCGAGAGCAGCGCGGGCTGGTAGTGCCACGACGGGTTCCGCGCGACGGCCGTGATGCGGAAGTCGCCCTGCGGCGACGGGTCGTAGCCCGCGCCGAGCGTCACGGGCGCGTGGAACAGGACCGTCCCGTCGGTGGCGAGGGCGTGGAGGTAGCCGTCGCGGCCCGAGATGACGAGCCGCGACACGGCGTCGCGCGGCGTGGGCGCGCCGGCGACGTTGGGCACGCGCAGGCGCGCGCCGGCCGCGAGGCTGTCCAGCGCGACGCCCGGGTTGAGGCGCTGCAGCAACGCCGGCGCGGCGTGGAAGCGCTCGCCGAGCGCCTCCGAGAGCGACTCGAAGCCGAGCCGGTCCAGCTCCGCCTTGGCGTAGATGTCGGCCGGGAGCGCGGTGAACGGGCCGCGCACGTCGGCCGCCGTCAGCGCGACCGTCGTCACGAGCGAGTCCGGCTCGCCGGCGCGGCCGCGCAGCGCCCGCAGCGTCGCCGCGTCGACGATGCCGGTCGGCGGCAGCTGCACCGCCTTCTGGAGCCACACGACGGCGAGCTCGGTGTTGTCGCCCCAGCGGCCGTCGATCTCGCCGACGGTGAAGCCCGCGCGGTCCAGCAGGGTCTGCACACGGACGACGCTCGGCCCGGCGACGGAGCCGCCGAGCGGGAGCCGGACCGCCGCGGCCCAGTCGCGCGTCGAGTCCACCTGCGCCAGCGTCTCGGGGTTGGCGCGGGCGGCGGCGGCGAGCGCGGCCGTGTCGGCCGAGAGCCCGCTGCGGCGGCCGCCGTAGCGCGTCGCCTCGACCTCGGCGTCGGTCGGCAGCCCGCCGTCGCCGTAAACCGAGATGCCGGCACCGGGCGCGGCGGACGAGTCGGGGGCCGCCGCCTCGGGCGCGGAGTCGCTCACGCGGCACGCGCTGAGGCCGAAGGCGAGCAGCAGGGTGAACCCTGACCTGAGAAGGGCTGCGCGGGGGGCGGGAGTCGGACCAACGAGCATCGGAGTCGGGGGGATGTGCGAAGAGGATGTACGCCGCCGCAGGGCCCGCGGTGCCGCAGTCCGGCCGGCCGTACAGGTCTTCAAGATGCGCCCGTCGCGTTCCCGTATGCCGGTCTGAACATACCCGGGCCGGGCCGCCACGCCGGCGCGCCGATACGCGCGGGGCCCCACACGGGGGCACCCCGTTTCATCTTCAGTGTCGTCGGTACATGCGTCTGGCTCTCTCCGCCGCGCTTTTCGCCTCCCTGTTCTTCACGGCCGCCGTCTCGGCGCAGGGCGTGGCGTCGCCGCCGGTGCTGCTCGCGTCGGCCGCGCCGCACGCCTCGGCCCCCCGGGCGGCGACGCGCCTGTTTTCGCGCGTCGAGGTCGGCCTCACGGCGGGCTGGCCCTCCGACGAGACGCAGTTCGCAGACTACGCCGTGCAGGAGATCGAGGCCGGCACGGTCTCGGGCGACCTGTACGTCCGCTGGTCCGCCTTCGGGCCGCGCGCGCAGACGTTCGCGGTCGAGGTCTCGGCCGCCGGCCGGCCGTTCACGACCGTCGCGACGGTCGCCGCGAGCGGCACGGGCGAGCACGGCGTGCACGTGCTCGGCCTCGCCGCCGGCCTCTACGAGGTCCGGATGCGCGAGACGGCCACCGACGGCACCGTCGTGACGTCGACGCAGGTCCGCGTCCGCGTCTGACGCATCGGCTCGGTGGGCTAACCGCGCCGGGCGGGCTCGGGG
>JAYWIE010000562.1:0-7467 GCA_043789155.1 Rubricoccaceae bacterium
TCTACGCCGGCTGCTACCAGGGCGACGGCTACACGCACGAGGCGCAGTGCCTGAGCTACGCCGGACCGGACGCGACGTATGCCGGCCGCGACCTCTGCCTCGCCTACCAGGGCCAGGAGGGCACAAACTTCCTGGGCGAGGTGACGGTCGTGGACATGACGAACAAGGCCGCGCCGGTCCGCATCTCGTCTGCGGACTACCCCAACGTCGGGTACTCGCACCAGGGCTGGCTGACGGCCGACAGCCGCTACATCCTCATCAACGACGAGTTCGACACGTCGGCGCAGGGCGTCCGGACGATCGTGATGGACGCCTCGGACCTCGACAACATCGGCTTCGCGTACAACGCCTACGGGGCCATCCCGACCTACGCCCACAACATCTTCGTCAAGGGCCGCTTCGCCTACGAGAGCAACTACACGCAGGGCCTGCGCGTCGTGGACACGGCCACCATCGCGGCGGGGACGCTGCCCGAGGTCGGCCGGTTCGACACGTACAACCAGGACAACGGCCGGGCCTACAACGGACAGTGGATGAACTACCCGTACTTCGCGAGCGGCACGGTCGTCACGTCGGACATCCAGAACGGCCTATTCGTGCTCCGCCCGACCGGCCTCGCGACGGCCGGCGAGGCCGCGCCCGACGCCGCGACGGGCCTCGCGCTCTCGGCCCCGGCCCCGAACCCGGCCCGCGACGCCTCGCGCCTCTCGCTCACGACGGACGCCCCGCAGCGCGTCCGCGCGGCGCTCTACGACGCGCTCGGCCGCGAGGTGGCCGTGCTCTTCGACGGCGTCACCGACGGCGAGACGGCCATCGGCGTCACGCGCGGCGGGCTCGCCGCCGGGACCTACGTCGTCCGCGTCGTGGGCGAGCGCGGCACGGCCACGCGGCGCGTCGTGTTCGCGCGCTGACCGGGCGCAGGCTGCGGACGGGCGTAGGTTGCGGCTTTACGCCTCCTCACCGATGACACGTCTGCTGCTTCTGCTCGCCTGCGCCCTCGCCACCGTCCCGGCGAGGGCGCAGGCCGTCTGTACGGGCGGCACGGCCACGCTCGGCGGCGTCACGTACGGCTGCTCGGGCGTGGACCTGCTCGCCGTCGTGAGCCCGCAGGCGCTCGGCGCGCCGGCCAACGGGGCCTGTCCGAGCCCCTACCCCAGCATCTGCGCCAACGACGTCTGGGGCTGGACGGACCCGCTCACCGGCCGCGAGGTCGCGCTCGTCGGGCTCGTCAACGGCCTCGCCTTCGTGGACGTCTCGGTCCCGACGGCCCCGGTCCTGCTCGGCCGCCTCCCGACGCAGACCGTCAACTCGTCGTGGCGCGACGTCGAGGTCTACGCCGACCATGCCTTCGTCGTATCGGAGGCCACGAACCACGGGATGCAGGTGTTCGACCTGCGCCGGCTTCGCGGGCTCGCGCAGGACGCGGCCCGCACGTTCACGCCCGACGCCGTCTACTCGCGCATCGGCAGCGCGCACACGGTCGCTGTCAACCCCGCGACCGGCTTCGCGTACCCGGTCGGGTTCCGGCTCCAGGGCTCGACCGGCCTCCCGGCGTCGTGCAACGTCCGCGGCGTCCACGCGGTCGACGTCCGCACGCCGGCCGCGCCGGTCTTCTCGGCCTGCTTCAACGACGCGGCGCAGGAGACCGGCCCGCGCACGCCAGGCTACACCCACGACATGGTGTGCCAGATCTACGCTGGCCCGGATGCCACCTACGCCGGGCGCGAGATGTGCTTTGCCTCCAACGAGGACGTGCTGACGGTCTTCGACGCGACCGACAAGACCAACGTCCGGACGGTCAGCCAGGGCCGCTACCCCGGCACAGGCTACACGCACCAAGGCTGGTTCGCGGCCGGGCAGCGCTACTTCCTCATCAACGACGAGCTCGACGAGGTCAACGGCACCACGCCGAGCCAGCGCACGATCGTGATGGACCTCCAGGACCTCGACCAGCCCGAGGTCGCGTTCATCTATACGTCCGGCCTGCCCGTCATCGACCACAACCTCTACGTCAACGGGCGCTACGCGTACGAGAGCAACTACGAGGCAGGCCTGCGCATCCTGGACCTCGCCCGCATCGGCGAGGGTGTCATCACCGAGGCCGGCTTTTTCGACACGTACCCGCAGGGGCAGTCGGCGCAGTTCAACGGGCAGTGGGCCAACTACCCGTTCTTCGGCAGCGGCGTCGTCGTCGCCAGCGACGTCCGCAACGGCCTCTTCGTGCTCCGCCCGACCATCGCCGCGACGGCCGCCGCGCCCGAGCCCGCGGACGTCCGCGGCGCGCTCTCGGAGCCGACGCCCAACCCGACCTCGGGCCGGGCGCAGCTCACGCTCCGGGTCGAGGCCGAGCAGCGGGTCACGGCCGAACTCATCGACGCCGGCGGCCGGCGCGTCGCGACGCTCTTCGAGGGCACGGCGACGCCCGCCGCGCCGCTCGCGCTCGCCGTCGACACGTCCGGATTGCCGGTCGGCGTCTACGTCGTCCGCGTGAGCGGCGCGTCGTTCACGGCCGCGCGCCGGCTCGTGGTCGCGCGATGACGGCGGTCCTGCTCACCATCGGCGACGAGATCCTCATCGGGCAGATCGTCGACACCAATGCGGCGTGGCTCGGCGAGCGCCTCGCCGCGTCGGGCGTGGACCTCGTCCGCGCCGAGACCGTCCGCGACACCGAGGCGGCGATCCGCGGCGCGCTCGAGCGCGCGTTCGCGCCGGGCGACGGCCGCGCCGACGTCGTGGTCGCCACGGGCGGGCTCGGGCCCACGACCGACGACCTCACACGCGAGGCCGTCGCCGCCCACTTCGGCGTGGACGTCCGCCCGGACCCGGCCATCGAGGCGCGGCTGCGGGCGCTCTTCGCCGCGCGCGGGCACGAGATGCAGCCCGTCGTGCTGCGCATGGCCGGCGTGCCGGCCGGCTTCGACGTGCTGGACAACCCGGTCGGGACCGCGCCGGGCCTGTGGGGCGAGCGCGACGGGCCCGGCGGCCGCGAGCGCATCGTGCTGATGCCCGGCGTGCCGCGCGAGATGACGGCGATCTGGGCCGGCAGCGTCGCGCCCCGCATCGACGCGCTCGCGCCCGGCGCGGTCGTCTCGCGGACGCTCGTGACGGCCGGCTACGGCGAGACGGACCTCGCCGCGCGCCACGGCGACCTCTCGGATGTGCTCGTGTCGGACGACCGCGCGCGCCTGAGCATCGCGTACCTGCCCGGGCTCGGGACGGTCCGGCTGCGCGTCACGGCGCGCGGACCCGACCGGCAGGCGGCAACCGAGCGCGTCGACCGGACGGCCGACCTCCTGCGCGAGCGCCTCGGCGAGGCCGTCTTCGGCGAGGGCGACGCGACGCTCGAAGGCGTCGTGCTCGACGGGCTCGTCGCGCGGGGCCTGACGCTCGCCACGGCCGAGAGCTGCACCGGCGGCAGCGTCGCCGCGCGGCTCACGTCCGTGCCCGGCGCGAGCCGCGCGTTCGTCGGCGGCGTCGTGGCCTACGCCAACCGCGTCAAGACGGATCTGCTCGGCGTGCCCGAGTCTGTCCTGCGCGAGCACGGGGCCGTGAGCGAGGCGACGGTCCGGGCGATGGCCGAGGGCGTGCGGCAGCGCCTCGGCGCAGACGTCGGCGTGGCGACGTCAGGCGTCGCCGGGCCGGGCGGCGGGACGCCCGAGAAGCCGGTCGGGACGGTCTGGCTCGCCGTCTCGTGGCCCGGCGAGACGGGCCCGCAGACAGACGCCGTGCTGCTCAGGCTCTCGCACGACCGCGGCGTGACGGTCGGGCTGAGCACGGTGAGCGCGCTCAACCTCGTCCGCCGGCGGGTGCTGGCCTAGACCCTCAACTTTTTCAGGACGACGCGGTTACGATCCCGCCGCGCGAGCGTCTAAGCGAGCGGGTCCGCTGACGCGGAGGTGTCACACGTGACGCCCTATCCTGCCCCACTTCTGGCAGCGGCACCGCTGCCCACACCGTGCCTGAGGGGCTACGCCGTCCGGCCCTCCCTCACACTCAAGCCGCCCCTCGCGGGGCCTGCCCTCATGGCGAAGATGTCCAACCCGGAGAAGTCCTCTCCGTCCGCGCCGCCGACCGACAACGCGGGCAAGGTCAAGGCGCTCGACCTGGCGATGAAGCAGATCGAGAAGCAGTACGGCAAGGGTGCCGTGATGAAGATGGGCGACGCGCCGCCGGTGATGATCGAGGCGATCTCGACGGGCTCGCTGACGCTGGACCACGCGCTCGGCATCGGCGGCGTCCCGCGCGGGCGCATCATCGAGATCTACGGCCCCGAGTCGTCGGGCAAGACGACGCTCGCGACGCAGATCATCGCCGAGGCGCAGAAGATGGGCGGGCAGTGCGCCATGATCGACGCCGAGCACGCCTTCGACGCGGGCTACGCGCAGAAGCTCGGCGTCAACACGGACGACCTGCTGATCTCGCAGCCCGACACGGGCGAGCAGGCGCTCGAGATCTGCGACATGCTCATCCGCTCGGGCGCGCTCGACGTCGTGGTCATCGACTCCGTCGCCGCGCTCGTGCCGAAGGCCGAGATCGAGGGCGAGATGGGCGCGTCCCACGTCGGCATCCAGGCGCGCCTCATGAGCCAGGCCCTGCGCAAGCTCACGGGCACGATCTCGCGCACCAACACGACCCTCATCTTCATCAACCAGATCCGGATGAAGATCGGCGTCATGTTCGGCAGCCCCGAGACGACGGCCGGCGGCCGCGCGCTGAAGTTCTACGCCTCGGTCCGCATGGACATCCGCCGCATCGGCGCGATCAAGGAGGGCACCGAGGTCACGGGCAACCGGACCAAGGTCAAGGTGGTCAAGAACAAGGTCGCGCCGCCGTTCCGCGAGGCCGAGTTCGACATCATCTACGGCGAGGGCGTGAGCAGCCTCGGCGAGCTCGTCGACCTCGGGCTCGAGCACGACATCATCAGCAAGTCGGGCTCGTGGTACAGCCACGGCGAGACGCGCATCGGGCAGGGCCGCGACGCCACCAAGCAGTGGCTCTCGGACAACCCCGACAAGCGCGAGGAGGTCAAGCAGGCCATCAAGGACGCGATGGGCATCGGCGTGGTCAAGGCCGCCCCGCCGGTCGACGAGGACGAGGAGATCGACGAGGCCATCCTCGACCTCTGAGCCTCAGGGCATGCACACCGGACGGAGCCGGCGGACCATGCGTCCGCCGGCTCCGCTGCGCTTCAGGAAAAGGCGTGGGGCGTCTGCTCGTACCCTGAGAGACTGTTTGGGGAAGCTAGCCGAGACGTCGTGACATCAGCCGGATCGCGCTGAGTTGCACCATCGCCGCGCTCACCGCCGGCAGTGCCTCGTAGTCCTTCGAGAGTCGTCGATACCCGCCAAACCACGCAAACGTCCGCTCGACGACCCACCGCTTCGCCAGCACGACAAAACCCGGTGCCAGACGCCGGACAAGGTGAAATGTCCACCCGTACACGCGCCAGATCAGCCCCGGCGGCGTCCCGGCGTAGCCCTCGTCCGCGAAGATGACCGGCAGCCGCGGCACGTGGCCTTGCACGCGGTCGAGCAGATGCGGCACGCGCTGGCTGTCGTTGATGTCGGCTCGGTGGACGATCACGGCCAGCAGCAGCCCGAGCGTGTCGGTGAGGATGTGGCGCTTGCGGCCCTTGATCTTCTTGCCACCGTCGTAGCCGCGCTCGCCGCCGACGTGGCTCGTCTTGACCGACTGGCTGTCGACGATGGCCGCCGAGGGGCTCGGGTCGCGGCCGGCTTTCAGGCGCACGAGGCCCCGGAGGTGGTGCATCAGCGCGTCGAGCAGACCCCGGTCGATCCAACGCCTGAGGACGTAGTAGACGCTCTGCCAGGGCGGGAAGGCGTCGGGGAGATATCGCCACTGGCAGCCTGTTTTGGCGACGTAGAGCAGCGCGTCGAGGACGCGGCGTGGGGGATGCTTGATCGAGCGGTGACCTGCAAGGACGTGTGCGATAGCTTGCCACTGAGCGTCCGTCAGGTCGGATCCGTAGCGTCGCGAGCGCATGGGTCCGGGCGTCTGGTGAGGGAACTCGTCAGACGCAGACGGACGCTCGGCGGCTCAGCAGGCAGCCTCCCCAAACAGTCTCTGAGTCCCCCACCCCGCTTCTGCCTCGATGTCCACGACCCGCCTCGCGAGGCACCTCGCCGTGTTTGCCCTGATTCTCGGCACCGCCGCCGCGCATGCCCAGACGCCAGCCGACACGGCCGCAACATCGCCGGCGGTCGAGGCCGCCCTCGACTCGGCCGCGGTCGAGATCCCCGCGCCCGACAGCCGCTCGCTCGACGCGCGCCTCGAACGGGCGGTTTACCATATCGAGGCCCGGCCCTTCGTCGCAGCGATGCGCGGCGTCAACGCGGCGGCCTATCCGGCCTTCGCGGCCGCCGCCCCGGCCACGGCCGCAGTCGCCCTCGTGCGCGGGTCCAGCCTGCGCCCCGCTCTCTACATGGCCGCAGCTGAGGCGGGAACGGTCGCCGTCGTCTTCGCGCTCAAGCGGACCATCCGCCGCCCGAGGCCCTACCGGACGATGCCAGGCATCCGCGACCGCCGCGGGCCGAACGAGACCGAGGACGCCTTCTCGTTCCCCTCGGGCCACTCCGCCGTCGCGTTCTCGGTCGCGACGAGCGTCGCGCTGAGCGACCGACGCCTCGCCGTCCCGGCCCTCGCGTGGGCGACCGCCATCGGCGTCTCGCGGATGTGGCACGGCGTCCACTACGCCTCGGACGTGCTCGTCGGGGCGGCCGTCGGGGCGGGCATCGCGACTGTCACGCACGCCCTGCTGCCCGACGGCAGCGAGGCGCGCAGCGCGGCCGTCCCGTTTCGGATCGTCGTTCCGCTCTGACCCGCCCGGCAGGCCAGCGACGGCCGGTGCAGCGGCGCACCCGTCACCCGAGCCGGGCGGCGAGAGCGGCCGTGCCGAGCGTCGCGACCGAGATCACGGTGAGGTACGCGAGCGCCAGCAGCAGGCTCTTCGTCAGCGTCTTGCCCCAGGTTTGCGCGTAGACGCGGCGCTGCGCGAGCAGGAAGTGGAGCGGAACCGAGGCCGCGACGGTCCCGCCGAGAAGATCGGAAGCACCGAGCTTGCCGAGCCCCAGCACGGCCCACAAGACGACGAACGTGTACGCGTGAACGTGGAGCGTGAACACGCCGTGCTCGGCGTAGTAGCGCGTCCGCCGGCCGAGGGCGGCGCGGCGGAGCCAGCCGAAGCGCGTGGCGCGCGTCCGCGCCGGGAGCCGGCTGCGGAGCCGCCGGGCGGCACGTCGCCACGGCCGCCGGGCGGCCCGGACGCGCCGCCGTACGTGCCACCGACGCCGGACCTGCCGGACGCGCCACATGCCGCTCCGGAGGGCCGCGGCGGCTCGGGCGAGGCGCGGCGCGCCTTCGGGTGCGGGCGCAGGTGGCACGAGCCGGCGGCGGGCGCGGAGCTCGATTCCGCCGCCGCCGAGGTACATCAGCTTCAGCAGGACCGCG
>JAYWIE010000563.1:0-2110 GCA_043789155.1 Rubricoccaceae bacterium
CAGCGCGGCCGTGCTCGCGAGCACGGCCGCGCTGCGCGCCGGCGCGGGGGCCGTCGGGTGCTGCACGCCGGCGAGCGTGCAGCCGACCGTGGACGCCCACTCGGCCGAGGTCATGGTCGAGGCGTGCCCCGAGACGTCGGCGGGCACGCTCACGCTGGCCGCCATCGACGCCATCACCGAGCGGACCGCCCGCGCCGACGCCGTGCTCGTCGGCTGCGGGCTCGGGCGGACGCCCGAGACGGCGCGGCTCGTCCGCACGCTCGTGCGCCGGCTGCGGGTGCCCGTCGTGCTCGACGCCGACGGCCTGCGCGCGTTCGCCGGCCACGACGCGCAGTTCGCCGAGCACGCGGCCGCCGGAGCGCCGCTCGTGCTCACGCCGCACCTCGGCGAACTGCGCGCGCTCGTCGGCGACGACCGCTACGACCCCGGAGACCGCGTCGCGGCCGTGCGCGAGCTCGCCGCGCGCTGGCAGGCCGTCGTGCTGCTCAAGGGCATGCCGAGCGTCGTCGGGTGCCCGGACGGGCGCGTCGTGGTGGGCCCGCCGGGCGCGACGGCGCTCGCGACGGCCGGCTCGGGCGACGTGCTCGCGGGCACGATCGCGGGCCTGCTCGCGCAGGGCCTGAGCGCGCCCGACGCCGCCGTGTGCGCGCTCTGCCTCGGGACCGAGGCCGCGCGCGCGGCCGGCGGCACGGCCGGCGTCATCGCCTCGGACCTCGTGGCGGCGCTCCCGGCCGCCCTCGCCCACTTTCACGCCTCGCGTGTCTCCGCCTGACGAGCCCCCGACCGACGTGCGCCGCTCTCTCGCCCTGCTCTGGACCGTCGGCCTCTTCGCCGCCACGCTCGCGCCGGGCGCGTACGTCCCCGAGGTGCCGATCCTGTCGTTCGACAAGGCGGTCCACGTGGCCCTGTTCTGCGGCTTCGCGCTGCTCTGGCTGGGGCTCTACCCGGCGCGCCGGCGCGACGTCTTCCTCGGCGGGCTCGCCGTCGGCGTCGCGATCGAGGTGCTCCAGCACTGGCTGCCCATCGACCGCTCGGGCGACGTCTACGACGTCGTCGCGGACGCGCTCGGGCTCGGGCTCGCGCTCGGCGTCCACACGCTCCGGACGCGCGGCACCCGCGCAACCCCCCGAGACTCCGTGTCGTAGCGGGCCGGTCGCCTCCGATCCCCGCCGTGTCCGACCGCTCCGACCTCCTCTCGACGCTGCTCGCGTTCCACGTCCGCCTGTGGCTCGGCGGGCTGCTGTTGGCCGTGCTCGTGCCCGTCTCGCTCGTCGCCGCCGCGCTCAACTTCGTCCGCGGGCTGGGACCGGCTGCCGGCCCGTACGCCGCCGTCCACGACCGCGCGGCACGCCTCGACGCGCAGATCCGCGGCATGGAGCACCGGCCCCGTCAGCGCGACGCCGATGCGGCCGCCGGGCGGCCGCGCGTGCGGTCGTAGCCCGTCATCTCGAGGAAGCCCGTCCCGGACTCGGTCCCGCTCACGTCCACGGCCCCCTCCCAGTAGCGGACAGTCGCGTCGAGCTCGGACGCCCGGATCGCAGCTCGGACCGTGACGTCGATGCCCTCCGACGGAACGCGGACGCGCCAGCGCGTCGGGTAGGCGGCCCCGCCGGGCGCGCGCCACACCTCGGCGGGCTCGAGCGAGAAGTCGGCGGCCGAGAGGCGCGTCTTGCGGCCGTCCGCGGCGACGAGCGAGCCCTCGCTCAGCGCGTCCTTCGCGCCAGCGGCGTCGCGAAGCTGGTACAGCATCAGGTCCCGGCCGGCGTCCGCACCGCTGCCGCCAGCGCCGCCGGGGCCGTCGAGGTGGAGCGCGAACCAGTCCCAGCCCGTCTGCCCGCCGGCGAGCGCGGACGTGCTCCACTCGCGGTCGAGCCACGTCAGGCCCGCGACGGGCACGGCCTCCCCGGGCGCGCCGTCGCGGCCGGGCAGCGTCACCGTCCCGGTCGTCGCCATGCGCGTCTGGGCGTAGTAGTAGCTCGCATTGCCGGCCTCGGCCCCCTTCTGCGACAGCCCGCGGTCGCCCTGCAACACGACGGGCCGGACGGGCCGGGCGTCGAGCGCGAACGCCGCGCCCTCGGCCGAGCCAGCGAGCCGGAGCGGCGTCGCGAAG
>JAYWIE010000564.1:0-2109 GCA_043789155.1 Rubricoccaceae bacterium
CCCTCCTCCCTCCTCCCTCCTCCCTTCGGCATCTACTCTTCGATGACCCAGCCCTGCTGGAGGAGGCCCTGGGCGACCTTGTACTTCACCTGCCGCGTCTCGCCCTGGCCGTTGCGGACGGTCACGACGGCGTTGCGGCCGAACGTGCGCTCGGAGACGATCGGGGCCGTGACGGCCGGGGCCGTGTCCTGACGGGCCCCGGCGTCGCGGGCGCGGCTCTCGGCGGCCTGGCCGCCCATCTGGCCGGCGTAGTTCGGGTCGGCCGCCTCGTGCTCGGTCTTGGCGCGGCGGGCGTCGAGGCGCGGGCGCGGGGCCTGCTGCGGCGCGCGCTGCGGCGCGCCGGCCGGGCGGTCGCCCTGGACGAGCGGGCCGGCCTTGAACACCAGCCCGACGACCTCCTCGTCGATCTCCTGGATCATCTCGGTGAACAGGCGATAGGCCTCCATCTTGTATTCGATGAGCGGGTCCTTCTGGCCGTAGGCCCGCAGGCCGACGCCCTCCTTGACCTCGTCGAGGTCGCGGAGGTGCTCCGTCCACCGCTCGTCGATCACGGACAGCACAGCGGCGCGCTCGAGCGCGTCGTTGATCTCCTGGCCCTCGCTCTGGAGCACGTCGTCGGGCGAGACCATGGCGCGGAGCAGCTTGCGGCCGTCCGTGAAATCGACGAAGAGGCGGGACGGGCGGTTGGTGTCGTCGGCCTGCGCCATGAGGTCCCTCGCGGACTCGAAGAACGGCCGCGCGAGGGCGCTCCGCTTGCGGCGGTAGTGGGCCGTGGCCGCGTCGAGGATGTGCTCGACGAGGCCGTCCTGGCCCATGCGGGTGGCGGCGTCCGGCGTGAGCTCGATGTCGAAGGCGAGCAGCCGCAGGATGGCCTCGCGGATCTCGGCGAGGTCGCCCTGGCGGAAGTGCGCGCCGACGCTCCGCTCGACGAGCTCGCGGAGCATGTCGAGGATGTCGCCTTTGAGGCGCTCGCCCTCGAGCGCGTGCATGCGGCGGTCGTAGACGACCTCGCGCTGGGAGTTGAGGACGTCGTCGTACTCGAGCTGGCGCTTGCGGGCGGCGAAGTTGTTCTGCTCGACCTTGCCCTGGCTGCGCTCGACGCCCTTGGTGAGCCACTTGTGGGTGAGCACCTCGTCCTCCTCCATCCCGAGGCGGTCCATGATCTTGGCCGTCCTATCATGACCAAAAAGTCGCATGAGGTCGTCCTCGAGCGAGACGTAGAACTGGCTGGCCCCGGCGTCGCCCTGGCGGCCGGCGCGGCCGCGCAGCTGGAGGTCGATGCGGCGCGAGTCGTGGCGCTCGGTCCCGAGGATGGCGAGCCCGCCGAGCTCCTGGACGCCCGTCGCGAGCTTGATGTCCGTGCCGCGGCCGGCCATGTTGGTCGCGATCGTGACGGCCCCGACCTGGCCGGCGTCGGCGACGATCTGGGCCTCGGCCATGGCCCGGCTGGACTTCGCGTTGAGGACGTTGTGCGGGATCTTGGCGTGCGAGAGCATGCGCGAGAGCTGCTCCGACGTCTCGACCGAGGCCGTGCCGATGAGCATCGGCTGGCCCGTCGCGTGGATCTCCTGGATGCGGTCCAGCAGGGCGCGGTACTTGGCGCGCTTGGTCTTGTAGATGAGGTCCTCCATGTCCGCCCGGACGACCGGCCGGTTCGTCGGGATGACGACGACGGGGAGCTTGTAGATCTTGAAGAACTCCTCGGACTCGGTCTCGGCCGTGCCGGTCATGCCGGCGAGCTTCGAGTAGAGGCGGAAGTAGTTCTGGATCGTGACCGTGGCGTAGGTCTGGGTCGCGGCCTGGACCTTGACGCGCTCCTTGGCCTCGATGGCCTGGTGGAGGCCGTCCGAGTAGCGCCGCCCGGCGAGCACGCGCCCGGTGTGCTCGTCGACGATCATCACCTTGTCGTCCTGGACGATGTACTCGACGTCCTTCTCGTAGAGCGTGTAGCCGCGCAGGAGCTGGTTGACGGCGTGGATGCGCTCGGACTTCTCGGAGTAGTCGCGGTAGACCTCGCGCTTGGCGGCCTCGATGCCCTCGCGCAGCTCGCTGACGGCCTTCTGGTAGGCCGCGTCGCGGTCCTGAGGGGCGATGGACGCGTCGGCCTTG
>JAYWIE010000565.1:0-7429 GCA_043789155.1 Rubricoccaceae bacterium
GGCGCGGGCGGCGGCGGCGCGGGCGGCGGTGCCGCGGAGCCCGCGCCGTCCCCCGAGACGCTCGACGCCGCGCGCTCGGGCGGAGCCTGTCCCGGTCCCTGAACCGGGGGCGCGACGTTGGTCGTCTTGCCGGGGGCCGTCGCGGCGGCCGCCCCGAGCGAGCCGGTGAAGGTCGGGCCGGGGTTGAAGTCGGCGAAGAAGTCGCGCCAGCTCGCGCTGACGGACTCGGGGTTCTGGAGGTACTGCGCGTAGAGGTCTTCGACGTACCCGCTGTTGAATCCGAACATGCGTGGCGGCGGCAAAACTGGGCGTTCCGGGACAGAACCGAACGTACGCACGGGCCCGGCCGCGGGTCCGTGAACGCCACGCGAGCGGCCACGCGGGCGGGGCGGGCGTGCGAGCCGGATACGTCCGCCAGCCGCAGGCGAACCAACGCGCGGCCCGCGTGTTCAGGGCCGCTCACGTGCCTGATCCCGCCATGGCCCACGTCTCCCTCGCCGACACGGACGAGTGGCAGCTCGCCGACGACGCCCCCGACATCCGCGGCTTCGAGGCCCTCGACGCCGACGGCGCGCGGCTCGGGCGCGTCGAGCACCTCGTCGTCGACACGGCGACCGGAACCGTCTCGACCGTCCTGCTGGACAGTGGGACCGGCGTCCCGACCGTGTCGCTCACCCTCGGCGACGGCGTCGTAACGCTCAGCGCGCGGACGAGCGAGGCGGTCGCTCGCAGCGGCCTCACGCCCGATGCCTCGAGCGACCGCGACAGCCCGACCGGGAAGCCCGAGACGGGGCTCCACCTCCGCGTGGTCCCGCGCGCGTGATGCGGCATGGCGGGCGTCCCAGACGGTCACGCCCGTCGCTCTACGCAGAAACCGCCCCCCTCCGTGTGGAGAGGAGCGGTTTCTCTGCGTGCCTCCGGTTGGGCTCGAACCAACGACCCGCTGATTAAGAGTCAGCTGCTCTGCCAACTGAGCTACAGAGGCGGCGCGCCCGGCGTGCGGGGCGGAGCCAAAGGTATCGCCCCCAAGGGCGCAGCGTCTCTCAAGGCCGCGTGAAATGCGCGCCGGCGCTACTCGGCCGCGCGGAAGATCGGCGCGCCGTCGAGATAGGTCGCGAGGATGCGCGTGGCGAGGATCTGCTCGGGCGGGACCGACATCAGGTCCTGCGAGAGCACGACGAAGTCGGCGCGCTTGCCCGGCTCGAGGCTGCCGACCTCGGCCTCCATGAAGCCGGCGTAGGAGGCGTCGAGCGTGAAGCCGCGCAGGGCCTCGTCGCGCGTCAGGGCCTGGTTGCCGTGCCAGCCGCCGCCGGGCTGCCCGGCCGCGTCCTGCCGCGTCACGGCGGCGTAGAAGCCGAGCAGCGGCGCGACGCGCTCGACGGGGAAGTCGGACCCGAGCGCGAGCCGCGCCCCGGCGTCCGCGAGCCGCCGCCAGGCGTAGGCCCCGCGCACGCGGTCCGCCCCGAGGCGCGTCTCGGCCCACGGCATGTCGCTCGTCGCGTGCGTCGGCTGGACGCTCGCGATGACGCCGAGCGCGGCGAAGCGCTCGATGTCGCTCAGCGCGAGCACCTGCGCGTGCTCGACGCGGTGGCGGCCGGGCCCGCCGCCCGTCGCGGCGATGGCGGCGGCATAGGCGTCGAGGACGGCCCGGTTGGCGGCGTCGCCGATGGCGTGCGTGTTGACCTGGAGGCCGCAGCGCATCGCGCGCTCGGCGATGGACGCGAGCGTCCCGTCCGGCATCTGCATCAGGCCGCGGTTGCCGTCGTCGTCCGAGTAGTCCGCGAGCAGGGCGGCCCCGCGGCTGCCGAGCGCGCCGTCGGCGTAGAGCTTCACCGACCGGGCGAGGAGGCGGCCCGACGGGTCCGCCATCTGCCCGCCGGCGTGGGCGGCGCAGAAGGCGTCGATCGCGTCGGGCTCGATCATGGCGTAGACGCGGATCGGGAGGCGGCCCGCGGCGATGGCCTGCTCGTAGAGCGCGAGCGCGGCGAGCGGCACGCCGGCCTCGTGGACGCCCGTGAGGCCGGCCGCGGCCGTCGCGGCCGTCGCGCGGCGCAGGCCCTCGGTGACCGTCTCGAGCGACATCGCGGGCACCGACGCGTCGACGAGCGCCTGCGCCGCGTCCACGAGGACGCCGGTCATGCGGCCGTCCGCGTCGCGGACGATGTGGCCGCCGGGCGGGTCGGCGGGGGCCGGCGCGTCGGGGTCGAGGCCGGCGGCGCGCAGGGCGGCCGTGCTGGCCCACGCGGCGTGGCCGTCGACGCGCTGGACCCAGACGGGCCGGGCCGGGAAGGCGGCGTCGAGGTCGGCCCGTGTCGGGAAGGCTCCGTCGGGCCGGCCGCCCGGCGCGGTGCCCCAGTCGGTCTGGTCCCACCCCCGGCCCGTGACCCAGCCGTCGGGCGACGCCGCGGCGAAGGCGACGAGGCGCGCGCGGACGTCGGCGACGGACGTCGTGCCGACGAGGTCGGCCTGCATCAGCGACTGCCCGAGCCCGAGCAGGTGCGCGTGGGCGTCGATGAGGCCGGGGACGACCGTCTGCCCGGCGAGGTCTACCCGCGCCCACCCGTCGCGCCCCGCCTCGACGTCCGCCCGGCTCCCGACGGCGACGATGCGGCCGGCGTCGACGGCGAGAGCCTCGGCGCGCGGGTGCGCCGCGTCGACGGTGTGGATGAGCGCGTTCACGACGACGTAGCGCGACGGGTCGGGCTGGGCCACGGTGGGCTGGGCCAGGGCGGGCTGGGCCAGGGCGGCGAGGGGCATCAGGGCGGCGAGCAGCAGGGCGCGCATGGGACGGTGAGCGGGTGCGGCCGCAACCTACGCGCCGCCCGGCGCGTCGCCCGGCGCGTCGCGCGGGGCACGGCTGAGCCAGAGCGTGACGGGCCCGTCGCCGACGAGCGTCACCTCCATCTCGGCCCCGAAGCGGCCCGTCGGGACCGGCCGGCCGAGGGCCGCCTCGAGCTCGCGGACGTACTGCTCGTAGAGCGCGCGGGCCGTCTCGGGCGGCGCGGCTCGCGCGAAGCTCGGCCGCGTGCCGCGCGAGACGTCGCCGGCGAGCGTGAACTGGCTCACGACGAGCGCGTCGCCGCGGACGTCCACGAGCGAGCGGTTCATGCGGCCCCCGGGCCGGCCGTCCGGGTCGGGGAAGACGCGCAGCGCGGCGGTCTTGCCCGCGAGCCACCGCGCCTCGGCCGGGGTGTCGCCGGCGAGCACGCCGAGCAGGACGAGCAGGCCCGGCCCGATCTCGCCGACCGTCGCGCCGCCGACGCGGACGCGCGCCGAGCGGGCGCGCTGGACGAGGGCGATCATGGGCGGCACGGGGCGGGCGACGGCGTGAGACGGCGCGGCGCGCGCGCGGGTCCGGGCGGCCCGGCGGGGACGGCCCGGTTCCAACGCGTCCCGCTGAAGCGCCCGCCGCGCCGGCCGGCACGGGCCTGCACGCGGCTCGGGAAACGCCCCCGCCGCCGCCATGCAACAGACCCTCTTCTGCCTCGCCGCCGTCCTCGTCTTCTCGGTCTTCGGCCTCTCGCGCCACCGCGCCATCGCCGCCGACGCGCACGCCGAGACCCGCCGCGCGACCGAGGCGGCCGCCCTCGCGACGGCCGAGCGCTGGGCCGCGACGCTCCAGGACGCCGCCTTCGACGAGGCCGACGTGCCGCGCACGGCGATGCGCCTCGCCGGCGAGACGGCCGGGCTCACGCCCGCGGCCCGCTTCGGCCCGACCGAGGAGGCCACGCCCGCCGCCTTCGACGACGTCGACGACTACGACGGGCTCGACCGGAGCGAGACGGCGCGCGCCGCGCTCGGCCTGGTGAGCGTCCGCGTCCGGATCGCGGTCCGCTACGCGGATCCCGCCACGTTCGCGCCGGCCGCGGGCCGGACGACGGCCAAGGTCGCCGTGGTCACCGTGACCGAGGTCCGCACGGACGGCCGGACGCCGGCGACGGCCTCGCTGCCGGTCCGCGTGACGCCCGCCGGCCAGTTTCTCCACGCCTGACGCCCAGCTGCCATGACCGTCGTCTTCGACCACCTCATCGCCGTCGTCGCCGGCGTGGTCCTGCTCGCGTCGCTGTTCGCGCTCCAGACCCGCGACCGCCTCGCGCGCGTCGAGGCCACGCTCGCCGACGCCGCGCGCGTCCGCGCCGACGCCGTGCTCGACGTCGTCGCGCGCGACACGGACAACCTGCTGCCGGCCGCGCAGGCCGCCGTCCTCGTCGGCGGGGCGTACCCGACGCGCGTCGTGCTCGCCGGGGCCGTCACGGCCGAGTACACGCTCGCGACGCTCGTCCGCGACACGCCCGGCGGCCCCGCCATCCCGGCCGTCGTGCGCTACGAGGCGAGCGCCACCGGAGACTCGGCGGCCGTCGCCGGGCAGCGGCTCGCGCTCTACCGTCTCGTGCGCCGCGTGGACCGCGGGGCGGGCTTCGACGCCGGGATGCCGATGGGCTCGGCCGTAACCGGCTTCCGCGTCGCGTTCGGCCGCGCCGCAGGCGGCGACGTCGAGAGCGGGCCCGCGCCCGCGGGCGTGTCGCACGTCCGGCTGCAGGTGGCGATGGCCGCGCCCGGGGCCGGCCGCGTCGGCCCGGACGTGGGCTCGCGGCGCGCGACGCTCGTCGCCCGCGCCGAGGCCACGGTGAGACCGTCGGCCCTCTGACGCGTCCGTCAGGGTGCTGCGATTCAACGGGATACCCATTTCTGCTACTGATCGCGCCGGACGCGCAGGCGGCACGGGGTTGAGGGGGACGACCGCACACGCTCCCGCACCCGCCATGGGCCGCTTCCTGCTTCTCGTCGTCGCCGCCGCCGTCATCGGCAGCCTCGCCCTCACCGCCGGCCGCCCGGAGCTCGACGCCGCCGGGCAGGACCGCGAGGCGGCCGGGGCCGCGCTCGCCCGCAGCGCCGCCGGCGCAGCGACAGCCGCCGTCGCCGGCGACATGGTGGACCCGGCCACGCGCCGCTTCCGGGCCGCGCTCACGCTCCCGGCCGAGCTCCGCTTCGGCACCGACCGCGCCCGCATCGACGGCTACCGGCTCGAGGACGGCGGCCGCACGGCCGTCGCGACCGTCACCGGCTTCGCGGCCGGCGTCGCGCACCAGGTCACGAGCCGCTACCGGCTCGGCCTCTCGGACTTCCCCGGCCCGCTCTGGATCGACGCGCCCGTCGCGACGGCCACCGTCACCGGCGCGGCCATCTCGGGCGCGGGCCCGGACGGCGCGCCGCGACCGGTCTACTTCGACGCGAGCCGCTTCGCCGCCTACCGGCTGGGCACGGCGGTCCCGCTCGCGACCGTCACCGGCGCGCTCGGCGCGCAGGTCGTCCGCGCCGGGACGGTGCTGTCGGTCCAGAGCCCGATGGACGCCGTCCGCGCCGCCGCCGGCGGCACGCCGACGCTCGCCGAGCTCGACGGGGCCGCGCTGAGCGCCTTCGGCCCGGGCGACGTCCTGCTCGCCGGCCCGACGACGTTCACTGGCACGCGCGCCTACGGCCGCTTCGGCGACGACGCGAACCCCGACCCGCGCATCGTCCGCGTGACAGGCTCGCTGAGCATCCCCGCCGGCCCGACCGTCACCGGCAACGGCATGCTGATCGTCCAGGGAGGCCTGAGCGTCGCCGGGACGCTGCGCTGGGACGGCCTCGTGCTCGTGACGACGCCCGCGCAGCAGGTCGCGGTGGACCTGCCGGGCACAGTCGAGATCCGCGGGTCGCTCCTCGTGGACCAGGCGGCCACACGGACCTCACCGTCAACCGCGACCTGACGGGCCGCTGGGCGACGCCGGCCGGCGAGAGCGGCGCGGGCCGCGGCGGCTACTGGTGGGGCCTCCGCCACACGCACCGCATCGAGGCCACCATCCCGGACCGGACGTTCTACTTCGCCGAGCCCGGCACGAGCCGCCACGAGGGCGCGACGCGCTTCGAGCAGACGCTCGCCGCGGCCGGCGGCCGCGTCTACCTCCGCTTCAAGAACCCCGACAGCCACGGCGCGTCGCGCGTCCGGATGCGCGTCGGCGGGACGGACTACGCGGCCTCGGTCGCGGCCGGCTTCCCGGCGGGCCTCGCCCGGCCGGGCGACCCGCACGCGACGCGGGCGTTCGCCCCGGCCGACCTCGAGCGCCTCGTCGTCGAGGTCCGCAGCCTGCGGATGCTCGCGCACCTCACCAACCGCGGCCCGTCGGGCGTCGCCGCGACGTCGCCGAACTGGATGCCCGGCGGGCTGTGCTCGGACCGCCCGGCGTGCGTCGGGCAGACGCAGGACCGCGACGGCGCGCTCGCGCTCGAGATCGTCCGCGCCAGCGACGACCGGGTCCTCTACGACGCCTCGATGTACTGGCACACGCAGGACCCCGGCGGCGCGGAGCACTCGGCCGAGGAGGCCGCCGAGGCCGCGTGGCGCGCCGACGTCGCGAGCGGCACGGGCTACGGCGCGACGCTGAGCCTCGGGGCCGGGACGTCGCTCGCGTTCAGCATCCCGCGCATGACGCCGATCGCGGCGCGGCTCGGGCTCATGGGCGGGGCCGTGGCGCGCGTCGGCTCGACGAGCCGGCACTGGGTCGTCGGCGAGAGCGCGGCGTCCTCTGCGACGGGCGACGGCGCGGCCGTGATGGTCTGCGCGGCCGGGGCGACGCAGACGCTCGCCGCGGCGTCGGCGCGGGCCGCGATGCGGCGCGGCGCGGCCCTCGGGGCCTGCTGAGGGTTTGGGGTTTGGGGTTTGAAACGGGACGTCTCGTTTGTTCCAATCTTAATCATATATTTTAAACATAATTTTAAAACCTAAATATTCGACACGTTTCGTCCGCTCCCACCCTCAAACGTCAAACTCCAAACCGCATTTCCGGCCGGCCCTACCTTGGCGAGACGCTCTCCCCGGTTCCCTCGTGATCGTCCTCGGCATCGACCCCGGCACGCGCCACTGCGGCTACGGCGTCCTCGCGGCCGAGCGCGGCCGGCAGACGGTGCTGGACTACGGCGCGCTCCACATGCCCGAGTCGATGGACCACACGATCCGGCTGACCAAGATCTACGAGCAGGTCGTGGCCCTCGTCGAGCGGCACCACCCGGACGAGGCGGCGGTCGAGATGCCGTTCTACGGCAAGAACGCGCACTCGATGCTGGTCCTCGGGCGCGCGCAGGCGGCGGTGATGCTCGCGGCCGTCCACCGGCAGGTGCCCATCGCGCAGTACGCCCCGGCCGAGGTCAAGAAGGCCGTCACGGGCAAGGGCCAGGCCACGAAGGAGCAGGTGTGGTTCATGATCCGGCAGCAGCTCGGCGTGACCGAGGACCGCGGGCTGGACGCCTCAGACGCGCTCGCGGTCGCGCTGTGCCACGTCCACCGAGCGACGAGCGGGCCGGCCGCAGGCGCGCCGAAGGACTGGGCCGCGTTCATCGCCGCCAACCCCGGCCGCGTCCGCGGCTGAGCGCCCCGCCCCGAGCGGTGTCG
>JAYWIE010000566.1:0-2106 GCA_043789155.1 Rubricoccaceae bacterium
GGGCAGCGTCGCCGCGGCCCTCCGCGCGCACGTCCCGACGCGCCTGGCGGACGCGCTGCTGGCCCACGCGGACGTCCCGCCGGACCGCTCACGGGCCGAGCTTACGCGCGACGAGCGCCGCCGGCTCGTCGCCGCGCTCGCCGCCTTCCCCCTCCCCGTCACGGGCGACGAGGGCTACAAGAAGGCCGAGGTCACCGGCGGCGGCGTCCCGCTCGGCGAGGTCGACCCGGGCACGCTCGAGAGCCGCCGCGCGCCCGGCCTCTTCCTCTGCGGCGAGCTGCTCGACGCCTTCGGGCCGATCGGGGGCTACAACTTCCTCTGGGCGTGGGCCACGGGCCGCCTCGCAGGACTGGGCGCATCAAAGTTAAACCCGCCGTGAACCTTCGGGGCATGTGTTGCGTGTGAGAGACAGCCGCCCCCTCTGCGGTTCACCTCTCTCACCTGACCTCTACGGACATGAACTTCATTATCTGGCTTATCGTCGGCGGCCTCGCCGGCTGGATCGCGAGCAAGATCATGGGCACCGACGCCCAGCAGGGTGTGATCCTCAACATCGTCGTCGGTATCGTCGGCGCGATGCTCGCGGGCTGGCTCATCAGCCCGCTCCTCGGCATCGGCACGATCAACGACGGCTTCAGCATCGGCGCGTTCCTCGTCTCGATCGCGGGCGCGTGCGTCTTGCTGTTCCTGTACAAGCTCGTCACCGGCCGCAAGAGCACCGTCTAAGGAGCCTTTCGCCGGATCTTCCGAACGCGGGCGGTCTGCATGGCAGGCCGCCCGCGTTCTTTGTGGTTCGCCCGCACCCCGCCCTGTGTCCGCTCGCCTGCTCGTCCTGCTCGCCCTCGCGCTCACGGCCGCCGCCTGCCGGACGCCTACCGCCGACCCGGCCGCCGCGCTCGTCCCCGAGGCCGACGTCGCGCGCGTCCAGATGCACGCGTTCGTCGAGACGCAGGGCGTCGACGCCGAGATCGCGCGCGTCGAGGCCGAGGCTGAAGCCGCAGACTCGCTGCGGCAGCTCGCCTACACGCCGGTCCTCGAACGTCTCCGTCAGGACCGCCGCCGCCTCCAGGTCCGCGTCGACAGCCTCGCGCCGATGCCGCGGCCGGCCTTCGACGAGGCCACGGCCGGCATCGCCGCCCAGCTCGCCGCGCTGCGTGCCGGCGTCGCCCGCGCCCGCTTCGACGCCGCGACCGACGCCGCCTCGCTCGCCGCAGCCACGGCGCAGCGCCTCGGCCGCTTCGACGCGCGCCTCGCCGCGGCCCGCCCGGCCGCCGCGGCCGACACGACGGGCCGGCTCGGGGCGTCGCTGGACACCCTCTCGGCCCAGCGCGGCCGCCTGAGCGCCCGCATCGACGCCTTCGCCGACACGACGGCCTCAGGCTTCGCGCGGCTGCGCCTGACGGCCGTCCGCGAGGCGCAGCGCCTCGACGCGCGTCTCGGGCAGGTCGCGCCGGACACGACGGCCGCTCCGCGGCCGGCCAGTGGCCAGTAGGGAAATGGCCAGTGGCAGAGACACGGTGTTCATCGCGTCTGCCACTGGCCACTGCCTCAGCGGCACCCGCCGCTGATCCATCCCACTGAACCCGACGGCGTCAGCCGGCGGCGACCCAGTCCACGCCCCACTGCACGAGCGCGTCGGCGCGGTCCTGCGTCGCGGCCTCGGCGTAGACGCGGAGGACGGGCTCGGTGCCCGACGGGCGGAAGAGGAGCCAGCCGGTCTCGGTCCGGAACTTGAAGCCGTCCAGCGTCTCCGTCTTCACGACCGGCTGCCCGGCGACCTCGGCGAAGCCCGTCGTCCTGAGCGCCTCGAGCGCCGAGTCCTTGCGCGCGGGCGTCGTGTGGAGGTCCTGGCGCGCCTGGAAGTGCGGCCCGAACTCGTCCATCAGCTCGCGCACGAGCCCCGAGAGCGTCCGCTCGCGCTTGACCATCATCTCGACCACGAGCAGGCCGATGAAGAGGCCGTCGCGCTCGGGGATGTGGCCCTTGACGGCCATCCCGCCGGACTCCTCGCCGCCGACGAGCACGTCGCGCTCGACCATCATCGGGCCGATGTACTTGAACCCGATCGGCGTCGTGACGACCGTGAGGCCGTACGCCTCACCCATG
>JAYWIE010000567.1:0-2102 GCA_043789155.1 Rubricoccaceae bacterium
CGGAACGGGGTTCGTCGGGAGCCACCTCGTCGAGGCGCTTCTCGCGCGCGGCGTCGGCGAGGTCCGCTGCCTCGTCCGCAGCGACCCGAAGTGGCTGGACGGGCTTCTGCGCGCTGGGAGCGGCGCGGTCACGGTCGTCCGCGGCGACCTGACGTCGGGCGAGGCGCTTCGGGCCGCTCTCCGCGGGGCCGAGGCCGTCTACCACGTCGCCGGGCTCACGCGCGCCGCGGACCAGGCCGCGCTGGACCGCGCCAACGTCGCCGGCACGCGGAGCGTGCTCGCGGCCGTCCGCGACGCCGCGCCGGGCGTGCGCGAGCTCGTCGTGACGAGCAGCCTCGAGGCGATGGGCCCGAACCGGGTCTCGCCCGGCGGCGCGCCGGTCCCGGCGACCGAGGCCGACGTGCCGCGGCCGGTCTCGATGTACGGCCGCTCGAAGGCGGCGATGGAGCGCGTGGTGCGGGACGAGTTCGGCGACCTGCGGCCGGTCGTCGTGCGGCCGCCGGCCGTCTACGGCCCGCGCGAGGCCGACATCTTCGAGATGATCCGAGCCGCGAGCCGCGGCGTCTTCGCCGTCGTCGGCGACGGGCGGGCGCGGCGGCTGTCGCTCGTCCACGTCCGCGACCTCGTGGCCGGGATGGTGCTCGCCGGCGCGGCGGGACGCCCGGCCGAGGCGGGCGTCGAGACGTACTTCGTCGGCTCGGAGCGAGGCTACGCATGGAACGAGGTGCGCGAGGCGATGGCGGCCGCGCTCGGGCGGCGCGTGTGGCCGCTGCCCGTCCCGACGGCCGCGATGGGGCTCGCCGGGGCCGTGAGCGAGGGCGTCGGGCGCATGCGCGGAGCGCTGCCGCCGCTCACGCGCGACAAGGCCGAGGCGGCGCGGCACGCCTGGGTGTGCTCGGTCGCGAAGGCGCAGGCGCGGCTGGGCTACCAGCAGACGGTCGGGCTCGCGGAGGGCATGGCGGAGACGGTCGCGTGGGCGCGCGGCGCGGGCTGGCTGTGAGGCGGGAGGGGGATGCGGGAGATGGGATGCGGGCGGGTGAAGCCGGATCTGACATGGGATGCGGGCCGACGGCACGGAGCACGAGGGAAAGGCATTTCCCATCCCGCATCCCCACTCCCACATCCCCCTTCTCAGCGGCGATCCGGTCGCGACTGTGGCGGAATGGTCACGGAGCGATGCCCGTCCGACGGCTTCGTCCGCCGCGGCCGCCCGGGCCGCACCAGACGCGCCGGCGGGGCCGTACCGTCGCCACACCACCCGACGACGCGCTCGTCCGACCCATGACCCGACTCCTCGCTCTGGCCGCCCTCGCGGCCGCCCTCCCGATCGCCGCGACGGCGCAGACGCGCCCCGCCCCGCCGGACGTGCCCGCGCGCGTCGCCGCGCTCGACCTGACGACCAAGATCACGGCCGATCAGCAGGCACGCGTCGCGGCCGTCGCCGCGCGCTACGCTGGCCAGACCGAGCCCGCCGCGCTGTGGGCCGCCTCGTCCGAGATCGGTGCCATGCTGACGCCCGAGCAGGTCGCCGCCCTCGCCCCGGCGCGCGGCGCGCAGCGCGCCGGGGCCCGCTCTGGCAGCCCGCGTGGACGTCGCGGCGGCATGCGCCCGGACGGCCCGCGCCCGGACGGCGCACGTGGACGCCGCCCCGCCCGCGCGGACGACCCGGGCCGCGCTGCCATGCGCGATGTCCGCGAGGCGTTTGCGCCGCGCGTTCGCGCGCTCCGCGAGCAGCGCCGGTCGGGCCAGATCACGCCGGCCCAGTTTGCCGACCAGCAGCGCGCGCTCCGCACGGAGGTCGAGACGCGCCTCGACGCTGCGCGGACGCCTGAGCAGCGCCAGCGCGCCGCCGCGATGCGCGCCCGCCGCGACGCTGCGCGGGCCGCCCGCGCGCGCGCGCTCGGCCTGACGGCGCAGCAGCAGCAGGCGCTCGACGCCCTCCGCAGCGAGCGCCCGGCCCGCACTGCCGACCAGACGCCCGAGGCCCGCCGCGCCGAGGGCACCGCGCGCCGAGCGCAGGCCGCAGCCCTCCTGACGCCGCAGCAGCGCGCGACGCTGGCCGTCCACGCCGCGCTCATGCACGGCGGGCACGCCGCCGGCCG
>JAYWIE010000568.1:0-7408 GCA_043789155.1 Rubricoccaceae bacterium
GCGGACCGCATCCGGGTCGAGAAGCTGGAGCACGGCTTCTACCGCGCCCTGGTCACCTACGGCTTCACGGACGACCCCGACATCCCGGCCGCGCTCGCGCTCGTCGACGAGCCCGGCCTGACGTTCCCGCCCATGCAGACGACCTACATCCTCGGCCGCGAGCGCGTCATCTCGACGCGCGCCGGCTCGGGCATGGCGCGCTGGCGCGAGCACCTCTTCGGCGTCATGTCCAACAACGCGCGCTCGGCGACGGCCTTCTTCAACATCCCGCCGAACCGGGTCGTCGAGATGGGCGCGCAGGTGGAGATCTAGGGATTGGGGATGCGGAATGCGGAATGCGGAAATTGCGGCGCAACTTTGATATGGATGCGAGAGAAGATCAAATTCTCGCATTTCCATCCCGCATCCCCTATCCCGCATCCCGTCTCACGTCGGGTTGCCGCCGGTGACGCCGTAGACCTCGCCGGCGACGTAGCCGGCCTCCTGCGAGGCGAGGAAGACGAAGACGGGCGCGATCTCGGCGGGCTGGCCGGGGCGGCCCATCGGGACCTTCTCGCCGAAGTGCTGCACCTGCTCCTGCGTCTGCCCGCCCGAGGGCTGGAGCGGCGTCCAGAACGGGCCCGGCGCGACGGCGTTGACGCGCACGCCGTGCTCTTTGAGCGCCTGCTCGGCGAGCGCCTTCGTGAAGCCGATGATGGCCCACTTGGTCGTCGCGTAGTCGAGCAGCGTCGTCGAGGGGTCGAAGCCCTGGATCGAGGTCACGTTGACGATCGCCGCGCCGGGCGGCATGATCGGCAGCGCCGCCTTCGAGAGCCAGAACATGGCGTAGACGTTGGTCTTGAACGTCTGGTCGAACTGCTCGGTCGTGACGTCGGCGATGGACGGCTGCGTGACCTGCTTGCCGGCGTTGAGCACGAGCACGTCGAGCCCGCCGAGCTGCGCGTGGGCGTCCCGAACGAGCTGCTCGCAGACGGCCTCGTCCGTGATGTCGCCGGGGAGGCGGACGAGCCGGCCGCCCTCGGCCGCGACGAGCTCCGCGAGCGACTGCGCGTCGGCCTCCTCGGCGGGGAGGTAGTTGATGGCGACGGCTGCGCCCTCGCGGACGTACGCGATGGCGACGGCGCGGCCGATGCCCGAGTCGCCGCCGGTGATGAGAGCGCGGCGGCCGGCAAGGCGGCCCGAGCCGCGGTAGGACGTCTCGCCGTGGTCCGGGCGCGGGTCCATCTCGGCCGTGAGGCCGGGCGCGGGCTGGGGCTGGCGCGGGAAGGGCGGGCGCGGGTACTGGGTCCGCGGGTCCTGCATGGCGGACTGGCCGGGGGCGTCGGTCGGGTCGGGCATCGTCGGGGAGGAGAGTGGGCGGCTCGGACGGGTGCCGGCGGTCGGCGGTTCGCGCGCGTGCGCCGGCTCAGGAACCCCCGGAGGCCGGCCCGGCCGCGTCGCCGGCCGTGAGGAGCCGGTCGAAGGCGGCGGCGGCACCCGTGCCGAGCGCGGCGTCGAACGCGCGCAGCCACCGGCGGACGTAGGCCGTGTCCGCGCCGGGGTTTCGGTCGAGCACGCCCTGCGCGTCCTCGACGTCGCGCGGGTGCCCGGCGACGTGCTTCTGCACGAGCAGGTCCTCGGCCGACGCGAACCGCACGTCCGCCCCGCCGACGCGCGCGGTGACCGTCCGGGCGAGGGCCGCGCGCTCGTAGCCCTCGTTCGAGAAGAACAGATCGACGCGGATGCCGGTCGCCTCCTCGATGCACGGCAGGACGTACGTCTCGGCGACGAACGGCTCGGGGTCGACGAGCGGCGTCAGGCCGAGCTCCCGGACGACCCCGAGCGCGGCGGCGAGGTGCGACGGGTCGGCCCCGAGCGTCACGTCGATATCCTGCGTGAGGCGGGGCTCGCCGTGGAGCAGCACGGCCTGCCCGCCGAAGACCATGTAGGGCAGGCCGGCGGCGTCGAGGGCACGCGCGAGCTAGCGAGGAGCGACTCGAACATTGAAGGCGCGGGCGACGCGGAGCTTGTGGTCGAGCCGGCCGGGCGCGTCCGGCGGCGGCCACACGCCGAGCGCGACGGCCTCCGCGAGGAGGGCGCGCGCGACGGCGAGGCTGCGGCCGTGGTCCGGCGCGACGCCTCGGGTGCGGGCGCGGTCGAGGGCCGCCACGCGGTCGAAGTCGGGGCGTCGGCCGACGGGCGTGGGGTCGGGCATGGCGCGAGTCTACGGCCGGCCTACCGCGCGACGGCCATCTCGGCCTGCCGGAAGAGGCCGTACGGGTTCACGGGCGTCCCGCGCCCGCTGCCCGAGACGTCGAGCACCTGGAAGTGGAGGTGCGGCCCGCGCGCGTTGCCCGTGCTCCCGACCGTCCCGAGGCGGTCGCCGCGGCGCACCACGACGTGCTCCGTGACGCCCGGCGCGTAGCTGTCCAGGTGCGCGTAGTAGTAGTCCGTGCGGCCGTCGGCGGAGCGGAGGTAGAGCGTGCGGCCGCCGAGCGCGTTCCAGGTCGTCCGCGTGACCGTGCCGTCGGTGACGGCGACGAGCGGCGTGCCGGGCGGGGCGGCCATGTCGATCGAGTGGTGCGTGCGGCCGCCCGAGCGCGGCGCGTCGAACGAGTCTTGGAGCCGGGCCGGGTCGAAGCCGACGACCGGCATCAGCAGGCCGCCGCGCGAGGGCGGCCGGGCCTCGGCGGCGGGCTCGGCCGGGCGCGACGGAATGCGGATCGCGGGCGGAGCCGGGCGCGGAGCCTCGCGGCGCGCGCCCGCGGCGCGGCGGCCGGCCCAGCCGTTGGCGCTGCCGCCCGACGACGTCCCGCAGGCGGAAAGGGTCACGCCGAACACGAGGACGGCCGCGGCCAGACGGGCCGGGCGGAGAAAGGCAACAGGCATGAGGGCAGCCGGGAGAGACCGGCCGGGTATCGGTGGGGCGAGGGCAGAGCTTAACGCCTGCCGTCAGCGGCGGGCGGTGCCCGCGGCGCGCTCGGCGTCCGTGAGGCCGTCCCACCACGCGGCATAGGCCGTGTTCTGCGGGGCGTGGCGGTTGACGTCCTCGCCGTCCCACCACGTCGGCCCGCGCTCGCCGAGGGCGACCTTGGCCGCGTCGACGCGCGCGCGCGCGGCGTGCTCGGCGTCGGCGTCGCGGGCCCGCGTGGCGGCCCCGACGGCGCGGCGGGCGTCCATCAGCTCGCGCACGAGGCGCTCGCGCTCGTCCTCGGGCAGGGCGGGGTTGGAGCGCCGCCACAGGCGTCCGCCGGTGACGAAGTAGCGCCCGTCGGGCGTCTGCGGGAGGTCGTCGGACAAGAGAACGGGACGGGTGCGGGGCGCAGGGTACGACGTGCTCGAGGGCACCGCGCACCGCGCACGGAGGCCGACGCAGCCCGCTCCGTGCCTCAAACCACAGACCTCGAACGACGTACCTCGACCCGCGAGCCCTCGTCAGGCCCGCGCAATCTGCAGAACGTCCGCGATCTCGCGGGGCTGCGGCAGGGCCATCTCGGGCTCGCCCGACGCGAGGACGTCGAGGTAGAAGCGGGCGAAGGCGAGGCGCTCGGCCGGCGTCGCGTCGGCCTCTTCGGGGAAGTCGCAGACGGCGGCGAAGGCGGCGTCCGAGACCGTCGCGGCGACGTATCGGCCGAGAAGCTGGGAGAAGGCGTGCGGGCGGGCCGCGGTCGTAGCAGAAGGCATGGCCGGTCAGGGCAAAGGGGTATGCGGCAGGACCCGGCAAGCGCCGTGCCGTCGCGCGCGGTCTGCACGCGACCGGGCTTAAGGGCGGCCGCGCGGCCGGACGGTGCGTCGAAACGGAACGCCGGCGTTACCCTTCCGCGCCCCGCACCCCCTCCCGATGCCCACGGGCCCCGAGCCGACCCGCCTCTACCGCGCGCTGCGGGCCGTCGTGCGGCACCTGCTGCACCTGTTCTTCCGCGAGGTCGCGGTGACGGGCGCGCGCCACGTGCCGCTCGACCGCGGCGGGCTGCTCGTCGCCGGCCACCCCAACGGCGTCATCGACCCGGCCGTGATCCTGAGCGGCTTCCCTGGCCGCCTCGTCTTCGGCGCGCGCGACGGCCTGCTCGCGTGGCCCGTGCTCGGGGCGCTCATGCGCGGGCTCGGGACGGTCCCGATCTACCGCGCGGCCGACCACGCTGAGACGCCCGAGGGCGAGGCGGCGCGGCGCGCGGCCAACGAGCGGAGCCTCGACGCGCTCGCGGCCGAGGCCGCCGCCGGCTCGTTCACGGCCCTCTTCCCCGAGGGGCAGAGCCACGACCTCGCGCATCCGACCGAGATCCGCTCCGGCGCGGCGCGCCTCTACGCCCGCGCGCTCGTCCTCGCCCGCGACGCCGGGCGTCCGGCCCCGGCGCTCGTGCCCGTCGGGCTGCACTACGACGCCAAGGCCGTCTTCCGCTCGCGCGCGCTCGTCGCGTTCCACCGCCCGCTCGACGTCCCGGCGGCGCTAACGGCGCGCCTCGCAGGACCGCCCGACGCCGCCGAGACGCGCGCGGCCGTGCAGGCGCTGACGGACCTCGTCGAGGCCGCGCTCGACCGGGCGACGCTCGCCGCCGACGACTGGGACCTCGTGCGGACGATGCACCGCGCGCGGACGCTCGTCCGCGCCGAGGCGGCCGTCCGCGGCGACGTCCGCCCCGAGCGCGACACGCCGCAGGCGCGCGCGCTCGGGCTGGCGCAGGTCTGGACCGGCTACCGCGCCCGCCGCGAGACGCACCCGGCCGAGACCGCGGCGCTGCGGCAGGACGTCGACGCCTACGACCGCGGCCTGCGCGCGCTCGGGCTCGACGACGCCGACCTCGACCGGCCGCCGCGCATCCGCGGCGCGGTCGGGCTGGCGCTCGCGGCGCTCGCCGTGGCCCCGCTCGCGGCCTGGGGCGCGCTCGTGAACGGGCCGCCGCACCGGCTGCTGCGCTGGCTCGCGCCGCGGCTCTCGAAGGCCGAGAAGGACACGGCGACGGTCAAGCTCTTCGCCGGGCTCGTGCTGTACCCCGCCGCGTGGGTCCTCGCCGGGACGGTCGCGGCCATTGTGCGGGCGCGGGCGGGCGGGCTGCCGCTGCTCTCGGCGCGGCCGCTCGCCGTCGGCGCGCTCGTCGTCGGGCTGAGCGCGGCCGGGGCCGCGGCGGCGCTGTGGGCCGGCGAGCAGGGCGGGACGGTCCGGCGCGCGCTCCGCGTGCGCCTCACCCGCGACCGCCGACGGGCGGGCGTCGCGCAGCTGCTGCTCGCCCGGGCGGACCTGCACGACCGCTTTCTCGCGCTCGCCGACGGCCTCGACCTCCCGGACGCGCTGGCTTAGATTCAAATGCGGTTTGAGGTTTAAGGTTTGAGGTTTGTAACTTACGGCAGGACGCATTCGGACCGAGCCGACGCCTCACGTCTTGTCATCCTGAGCGTCAGCGAAGGATCTCGACGCCATCCGTTCGGTCTGTCGCAGCCGGTGGCGACGACTCGGACATGGGAGTCGAGATCCTTCGCTACCGCCGCCGTCGGCGGCGGGCTCAGGATGACAGGGTCAGTCCGGCTGCGTCAGGCTGTAAAGCGTGGCGCATGACAACCCCAGCATTAAGCCTTAAACGTCAAACCTCAAACCGCATTTCCCGCCTTCTCTCACCGATCCCGCCGTGCCCCAGATGACGCTCGCCCTCGCCGCCGCGCTCGCGCTCGGCCTCTGCGCCGCGCCCGCCGACGCCCGCCTCGACGCCGCCCGCCCCGGCACGGCGCTCGCCGACACGACGGTCGAGGCCCGCGCCGCCCGCCTCGCGCAGGACGCGCTCCTCGTCGACACGCACATCGACACGCCGGACCGCCTCGCGACCGAGGTCTGGGAGGACGTCGCCGAGCGGACGGCCGGCCGCCACTTCGACGCCGTGCGGGCGCAGGCCGGCGGCCTCGACGTCGCCTTCATGTCGATCTACGTCCCGGCGCGCCTTCAGGGCACCGGCCGCGCCCGCGCCTACGCCGACGCGCTCATCGACACCGTCGAGGCCGTCGCCGCGCGCCGGCCGGACCGCTTCGTGGTCGTGCGCTCGGCCGCCGAGGCGACGGCCGCGCAGGCGTCCGGGCGCGTCGGGCTCGCGCTCGGCATCGAGAACGGGGCCGCGCTCGAGTCCGGCACGGACGACGCGGCCGTCGCCGCCGTCCGCCACTTCCGCGACCGCGGCGTGCGCTACATCACGCTCACGCACGCCGAGCCGAACGCCCTTTCGGACCCGTCCTACGGCACCGCCCGGCCGCACGGCGGGCTGTCGGCGCTCGGCGAGCGCGTCGTGGCCGAGATGAACCGGCTGGGCGTCATGGTCGACGTGTCGCACCTCTCCGACGCCGCCTTCGACGACGTCCTCCGGGTCTCGCGCGCGCCGGTGATCGCGTCGCACTCGTCCGCGCGGCACTTCACGCCCGGCTGGGAGCGCAACCTCGACGACGCCCGCATCCGCGCGCTCGGGGCCGCCGGCGGCGTGGTCCAGGTCTCGTTCGGCTCCATGTTCCTCACGCCCGAGTACACGCCGGCCGCGCGCCGCGGCGACGCCGTCATCCCGCGCGGCTCGGCCGCGCTCGCCGCGGACCACGTCGACCGCATCGTCGCGCTCGCGGGCATCGACCACGTCGGCATCGGGTCGGACTTCGACGGCGTGCCCTCGGTCCCGGCCGACCTCGGCGACGTCTCGATGTACCCGACCCTCGTCGCCGAACTGCTCCGGCGCGGCTACTCCGAGGCGGACGTCCGCAAGATCCTCGGCGAGAACCTCATGCGCGTCTGGCGCGAGGTCGAGCGCCTCGGCGACGGCGCGTAGGCTGCGCGCCGGCCGGACACAGCGCCGCCCCGCGCGGCAGACCGGACGGGGCGGCGAGAGGCGGGCCGACGGGCCGGTCAGTCGTCGAGCTTGACCTTGGTCGCGACGAGCGCGCCGCCCGCGCCGGCGTAGCCCTCCGCCTCGACGCGCACGCCGACGGCGAAGCTCTCGCGCGTCACCGCGACGCCCCGGCGGCCGAGGTAGCGCGTCGCCGCCGTCGTCGTGAAGACGCGCCCGCCGACGGTCATCGTTGCCGCGTCGACGGCCGAGAGCGTGCCGTGGACCTCGGTCTCGTTGCCGGCCCCGTCGTCGTGGCCGTCGCCGTCAGCGTCGTTCTCGTCCTCGACCTTGATCGTCGTCGCGCGGAACGTGCCGTCGGCGAGCGGGACGCCCTCGGCCTCGACGTACGTCCCGACGGCGAACGTGGCGAGCGTCGTCGGGGCGCGGGCGTCGTCGAGCAGGCGCGTCGCCGCGTCGACGACGAAGACGTGGCCCGAGACCGTCACGCGGTCCGCGCCGAGCGCCTCGACCGGGCCGTGGACCTCGGAGTCTTCGTCGTCGCCCTGGTGGCGAGACCGCGCCTCGACGCGCACGGACGACCCGCGGCGCGAGCCCGCGAGCCGGCCCTCGACCCGGAT
>JAYWIE010000569.1:0-2099 GCA_043789155.1 Rubricoccaceae bacterium
TACTGCGCTCGCACCCATAGAAACAGCCGTCATTCCCGCGCACGCGGGACCGCGCAGCGACGGCGCAGCCCATCCAGAGTCGTGAGATGCCCCCGGACAGGCTCAGGCGGTCGTCGAAGACTCCGTCTGGCGTCACCTCGGCTGTGAGCGCATCCCGCACGTCGGATCGCGCTCGGTGTGACTCTGGATGGGCTGCGCCGATCTTCGGTACCCGGTCGGGGCCGGGAATGACGGCAGGGAAGTGGCGTGCGATGGCCGGAGCGGTCGGCGAAATACCTACCCCTATCAGCTCAATCGAGGGGGATAGTTCGCGGCGTGCCTGAGCCGCAGGAGATGCACGTCGGGAACGGGGGGTTCTTCGCCCGCATCCACCTCCCATGCCTGACCTCACCCCGCTCCCGCCCGCCTTCTTCGCCCGCCCGACGCTCGACGTCGCCCGCGACCTGCTCGGCCGCCTCGTCGTCTACGACCACCCGGCTGACGGCCGCCTCGCCGGGCGCATCGTCGAGACCGAGGGCTACACCGCCGACGACCCGGCGCTCCACGGCTGGAAGGCGACGTTCGGGACCGACGGGATCGTCCGCCCCGAGGGCCGCGCGGCCGGGCTCTTCGCCGCGCCGGGCACGGCCTACGTCTACCTCGTCTACTACACGTCGTGGCTGCTCAACGTAGTCACGGAGCCGGAGGGCGTGCCCGGGGCCGTGCTCGTCCGCGCCGTCGAGCCCGTCCTGGGGGCGGACGCCATGCGCGAGCGCCGGCCCGCCGCCCGCCGCGAGCGCGACCTCACCAACGGGCCGGGCAAGTGGACCGAGGCGTTCGGCATCGCCGAGGGGCCGGGCGTGGCGCGGAGCCGCTTCCACGGGACCGACCTCACGCAGCCGCCGCTCTTCTTCGCCGACGACCCCGCGGCGGTCTCGTTCGAGGTCGCGGTGAGCGCGCGGATCGGACTCTCGAAGGGCGTCGATCGGCCGTACCGGTTCTACGTGGCGCGGCACCCGCACGTCTCGCCGGGCGTCCCGAGCGACGTCCGCGTCGCCCGGCGGACGCGGCGGATGGAGCCGTGAGCGGCGCGCGCCCGGGGCCACGTCGCGGGCTCCGGTGGGCCATCGCAGGCCGGATGGCACAGCGCGTGAGCGGTGCTGCCGGACGAGATGTGTAAACAAGGTATAACCCTAGAGCCTGAGGTGCCGAGCCGGGCGTCGGTGCCGTATCCTTGCGCCGTCTCCATCACACTCCGCTCTCGATGACACCTCGCTTCTCCATCGGCCTTCTGCTGGGCCTCCTGCTCGCCTCCAGCGCTGCGAGCGCACAGGCAATCGTCACCTACTCGTTTACCGGGGCACTCGGCAGCGAGGCCACATTCCCTGCGGATGCTCAGCCTGCGAACGGAACAGCGGCCGCGTTCAACCGCGGGTCTGGAAACACAGGCTCTGCAGCAGCCAACGTTTTCAGCGGGACAGGATTCAACTCGGCATCGTTCGATGCGGCCGATTACTACGGGTTCACGGTCACGCCCAACGCGGGCTTCGAGATAGATGCGACGAACCTGGCGTTCTTTACCCAGCGCTCTAGCACGGGCCCGGTGACGTACGCGGTTCGGTCCTCGCTCGACAACTTCGCGACCACAATTAACACCGGAACCGTCGCAGCATCTCCGGGAGTCACCATTACGGTTCCTCTTGGAGCAGGATTCCAGGACATCGCCGCCGCGGTGACCTTCCGTGTTTATGCCTTCGGGGCTTCTGCGTCCACGGGGACGTTCCGCGTGGATAACGTGACGCTCTCCGGAGCCATCGTTCCGATTGGCCAGACGAACGTGGCGCAGACGGTCCAGGACGGGCGCGGCTACCGCCTGCTCGGCCCGCCCGTGCAGGGCGTCACCGTCGGCACGCTCGCCGGCATCAACCTCGTCCAGGGCGTTGCCGGGCAGTACCCGGACGCGCAGGACAACCTCTACCTCGACTACCTCGGCACGGGCGCAGCGACCGGCTACGTCGGCGCGACGGCCACGGCGGAGACGCTCACACCCGGGCTGGGCTTCTTCTGGCTCCTCTACGACCAGGCCATCACCCCGGACCCGACCTCCTTCGGCGGCGGGA
>JAYWIE010000570.1:0-7398 GCA_043789155.1 Rubricoccaceae bacterium
CGGGCGAGCCCGGCTCGGGCGTGAACACCTGCGCGCCGTGGTCCACGCGCCACCGGACGGCCGCGCCTCCGGAGCCGTCCGGGCCGGGGACGTCGCGCCAGCGCGTCGCCGCGCGCCCGCCGACGCCGCGGCTCTTCTCGACCACGACGGACGCCACGCCGGCCGCGCCGAGCGCGTGAGCGGCCGCGAGCCCGGCGAGGCCCGCGCCGACGATGCCGACGGGGAGGGACAGACGGCCCGCAGGCGGGAGTGGCAGCATCGGCAGGCGGGTGGGGGAGCGGCACGGTACCGCCGAGCGCCGCCCGGGTGCCCGCCCCGCCGCAGTACGTTCAGGCGTCCCCGACCCCAGTGCGGGAGGGTTCGAGGTACAGGGTGCCAGGTACGGTCTCCGACGGACCGCCGCGTGTCCGAGTCCCCGAACCCCGAACCCGTGAGCCCCGAACCAGCGGGGCTCGAGACGTCCCCGCCGACCCAGCCGCCCGCCGCCGGGTGACCCCATGCGCCGCCCCGAAGACTTCCCCGACGCCGACCTCCGCGTCTTCCCGCGCCCCGCGCTCCCGCCGCCCGAGGATGTCCGGAGCGTCTTCCTCGTCGGCGTGTGCGGCAAGGGCATGGGCGCGCTCGCCGAGCTCTTCGCCGCGTCCGGCCGGCGCGTCCGCGGGTCCGACGCCGCCGCCTACCCGCCGATGTCGACCCGCCTCGCCGCGGCCGGCATCGAGGTCGTCGAGGGCTACGACGCGGCCCACCTCGACGCCTTCGACGGCCGCCCGGCCGACCTCACGGTCGTCGGCAACGCGGCGATCCCGACGCACGTCGAGGCGGCGGCCGCCCGCGCGCGCGGGCTCGTGCAGGCGTCGCTGCCGGAGGCGCTCGCGCACGTCTTCCTCGCCGGCCGCCGGCCGGTCGTCGTCGCGGGCACGCACGGCAAGACGACCACGACGGGCCTCATGACGCACGTCTTGCGCGCGGCGGGCCTCGACCCCGGCTTCCTCGTCGGCGGCGTGATGACGGGCGACGAGGCCACCGCCGGGCTGGGCACGGGCCGGCACTTCGTCGTCGAGGGCGACGAGTACGACGCGGCCTACTTCGACAAGCGGCCCAAGATGCTGCTCTACCGGCCGCAGGTCGCCGTCGTGACGAGCCTCGAGTTCGACCACGCCGACATCTACGACGGCTGGGACGACTACCGCGCGGCCTTCGAGGCGTTCGCCGGCCTGCTGCCGGATGCCGGCGGGCACCTCGTGCTCTGGGGCGACAGCCCGGACGTCCGCGCGCTCGCGGCGCACACGGCCGCGCGCGTCACGTTCTACGGCGACGGCCCGGACTGCGCCGTCTCGGCCCGCGACGCGCAGGCCGTCACGGGCGGCCAGCGCTTCCGCCTCGTCGCGCCGCAGGGCGAGGCCGACGTCGCCCTCCCGCTCGGCGGCGCGTTCAACCGCCACAACGCGCTCGCCGTCGCCGCCGTCGCGCTCGGCGAAGGCGTCGCGCTGGACGTCGTGGCGCGCGCGCTCGGCACGTTCCGCGGCATGGCGCGCCGGCAGGAGCCCAAGGGCGAGCCGGGCGGCGTGCTCGTCGTCGACGACTTCGCGCACCACCCGACGGCCGTCGCGGCGACGCTCCGGGCCGTCCGCGAGCGCTGGGCGAGCCGCTTCGCGCCCGCCTCGGCGGGCGGGGCGGGCGGCCGGCTCGTGGCCGTGTTCGAGCCGCGCTCGAACTCGTCCCGCCGCAAGACCTTCGAGGCGCGCTACGGCGAGGCCTTCGACGCCGCGGACCGCGCGTTCCTCTCGGCCCCGCCGCTGCGCCACAACGACGTCGCCGACGACTTCCTGGACCCCGAGACGGTCGTGCGCGCCGTCGCCGCGCGCGGCACGCCCGCCGCGGCCTACCCCGACGCCGGTACGCTGCTGCCGGACCTCCTCGCCGCGCTCCGTCCGGGCGACGTCGCCCTCGTGATGTCCAACGGCTCGTTCGACGGCCTCGTCGGCCGCCTCGTGGACGCGCTCGACGCGCGCTGAACCGGTGCGTCTTGCTCGGCAGCGGGCACAGCATGCTGTGCCCCTACGCCGGCCCCCGCGTCGGCCTCCGCGCCGACCGCGTCTGTGTTCGCAACCGATCCCGACCCGATGCCCGCTCCGATCCTCCTCGGCCCGCCGCCGCCGGCTCGTCCGCGCCGCATCGTCTCGCTCGTCCCGAGCCTCACCGAGGCCCTCGCCGCGCTCGGCCTCGACGCCGAGACCGTCGGGATCACGCGCTTCTGCGTGCATCCGGCCGGCTGGAAGCAGCGCAAGGCGGTCGTCGGCGGGACGAAGGGGACGGACCCGGCCCGCGTGCTCGCGCTCGCGCCGGACCTCGTCGTCGCCAACCGCGAGGAGAACGACCGCGCGCCCGTCGAGGCCCTCGCCGCGGCCGGCGTCCCGGTCTGGCTCAGCGACATCGCGACGGTCGCGGACGCCCTCGACGCGCTCCGCAGCCTCGGCCGCGTGAGCGCCCGCGCGGCCGAGGGCGACGCGCTCGCCGCCCGCGTCGCCGACGCCTTCGCGGGCGTCCCGCCGCCGCCCCGGCCCGTCCGCGCCGTCTACCTCATCTGGCGCGACCCGTGGATGACGGTCGGGGCGGACACCATCGTCCACGACGTCCTGGCGCGTACGGGCGTCGCCAACGCCTTCGGCGACCGCGCGCGCTACCCGGCCGTCACGCCGGACGAGATCCGCGCGGCCGATCCGGACGTCGTGATGCTCTCGTCCGAGCCCTACCCGTTCGCGGCCAAGCACGTCGCCGAGGTGCAGGCGCTCGCGCCCCGCGCCCGCGTCGTGCTCGTCGACGGCGAGGCGTTCTCGTGGTACGGCCCGCGCCTCGCGCTCGCCCCGGCCGAGACCGCGCGCGCGCTCGGCGAAATCAGCGCGTGAGCGGGCACGGGGCGCGCCGGCCGGCGTACCGCGCGTCCACTCTCCCCGCCCGTCCCATGTCCGACTCTCCATCCGCCGCCGCGTCCGGCACGTTCCTGCTCGGCGGCGACCTGCCCGTCCACCGCCTCGGCTTCGGCGCGATGCGCATCACCGGAACGGGCATCTGGGGCCCGCCCGCGGACCACGACGCCGCGCTGCGCGTGCTCCGCGACGCCGTCGAGATGGGCGTGACGCTCATCGACACCGCCGACAGCTACGGCCCGTTCGTGAGCGAGGACCTCATCGCTGAGGCCCTGCACCCCTACGCCGGCGAGGTCGTCGTGGCGACCAAGGGCGGCCTGCTCCGCACCGGCCCCGACAAGTGGGTCGCATGCGGCCGGCCGGACTACCTCCGGCAGTGCGTCGAGATGTCGCTGCGCCGGCTCCGGCTGGACCGCATCGACCTCTACCAGCTCCACCGCATCGACCCCGACGTCCCAGCCGACGAGCAGTTCGGCGTGCTGAAGGAGATGCAGGACGCCGGCACCGTCCGCCACGTCGGCCTGAGCGAGGTCTCGGTCGCGGAGATCGAGGCCGCGCGCACCGTGCTGCCCATCGCGAGCGTCCAGAACGAGTACAGCCTCGGCACGCGCAAGTCCGAGGACGTCCTCGACTACTGCGACGCCGAGGGCATCGCCTTCATCCCGTGGTACCCGCTCGACGCGGGCAAGCTCGCGGGCTCGGACACGCTCGCCGAGGCGTCGCAGGCGCTCGGCGCGACCGCGAGCCAGGTCGCGCTGGCGTGGCTGCTGAAGCGCTCGCCGGTCGTCCTCCCGATCCCCGGCACGTCCAGCCACGCGCACCTCGCCGAGAACGTCGCCGCGTCGGCCGTCGAGATGCCGGACGCCTGGTTCGAGCGCCTCGGCGCGGCCTGACGCCCGGACGTCCGCGACCCGTCGTTCGACGTCTCCCGTCGCAGGCACCGCCCGCCATCGGCGTCGAACGGCCGACGCAGAGCCACAGCATGCTGTGGCCCTGCCGAGCGTCGCGGCACATCCGGCGGGTGGACGTCGCGGCGCATCCGGCGGTGCGTCCGGTGGACGGACGCCGGGGCGCGTGTCGACGCTCGCCGTCGGGACTTTCCCCGCGCCGCGTCAGGGCATCCCGCAGGATCCGCGCTTTGGACGGGCCGGTTCGGACTCCACCGGCACGACGCCGGACCCTTACCCTTGCGCACAGAATGCCCCCTCTCGTCGTGTTTTCCCATCTCCGATGGGACTTCGTCACCCAGCGTCCGCAGCATCTCCTCTCCCGGCTCGCGGCGACGCGGCCCGTCCTGTTCGTCGAGGAGCCCGTCCACGACGCCGGCGTCGAGGCCGGTGCCGCGCCGTTCGCCGAGCGGCAGACGCCCGCGGACGGCGTCACCGTCGTCCGCGTCCACACCGGCCTGCACGAGCCCGGCTTTACGGACGCCCAGATGGCCGCGATGGCCCCCGTCGTGACGGCCCTCGGCCACGATCTCGGCGAGACCGACGTCTGGTTCTACACGCCGCTCGCGCTCCCGCTGCTCGACGCGCTCCCCGAGCCTGGCGTCGTCGTGTTCGACGTCATGGACGAGCTCTCGGCCTTCGACTTCGCCCCGCCCGAGCTGCTCGCCCGCGAGCAGCGCCTGCTCGCCCGCGCCGACGTCGTGTTCACGGGCGGGCCGAGCCTGTACCGCGCCAAGAAGGACCGCGCCGCCAACGTCCACCTCTTTACGTCGTCCGTGGACGCCGCGCACTTCGCGACGGCCCTGCCGGGCGGCGGGCTGAGCGACCCCGCGGACCAGGCGGCGATCCCGCACCCGCGCCTCGGCTTCTTCGGCGTCATCGACGAGCGCCTCGACCTCGACCTGCTCGCCGCGCTCGCCGCGGCGCACCCCGAGTGGCAGGTCGTCCTCGCCGGGCCCGTCGTCAAGATCGACCCGGCGACGATCCCGCAGGCCGAGAACCTGCACGTGCTCGGCTCGAAGGCCTACGCCGACCTCCCGGCCTACCTCGCCGGGTGGGACGTCGCCATCCTCCCGTTCGCCCGTAACAGGTCCACCGAGTTCATCTCGCCGACCAAGACGCTCGAGTACATGGCCGCCGAGAAGCCCATCGTCTCGACGCCCATCCGCGACGTCGCCGAGCCCTACGCGGGCGTCGTGCGGCTCGGCGACACGCCGGCCGAGTTCGTCGCCGCGTGCGAGGCCGCCCTCGCCGGTGACGGCGCGGACGAGCGCACCGAAGCGATGCGCCGCGTCCTCGCCGAGACGTCGTGGGACCGCACGGCCGAGGCCATGGCCGCCCTCATCGAGCAGGCCCGCACCGTTGCCGCCTGACCCGTGTGAAGCGTCTGTGCTTCGGGGCTTTCCCGATGGCCTGACGCCGGCGACACCCGGGCGTCACACGTACTGCACAACTTCTAGTCTCTCCGCCCCTCTCTCCGTGTTTGATACCCTCATCGTCGGCGCAGGCTTCGCCGGCTCCGTCCTCGCCGAGCGCCTCGCGACCGAGCTCGGGCAGCGCGTGCTCATCGTCGACAAGCGCTCCCACATCGCCGGCAACGCCTACGACCAGTACAACGACGACGGCCTGCTCGTTCACACGTACGGCCCGCACATCTTCCACACCAACGCCAAGCGCGTCTTCGACTACCTCTCGCGCTTTACCGAGTGGCGGCCCTACGAGCACCGCGTCCTGGCCTCGGTCGACGGGCAGCTCGTGCCGATCCCGATCAACCTCGACACGATCAACAAGCTCTACGGGCTCAAGCTGACGTCGTTCGAGGTCGAGGCCTTCTTCAAGTCGGTCGCCGAGCCGCGCGAGACCATCCGGACGAGCGAGGACGTCGTCGTGAGCACGGTCGGGACGGAGCTCTACCGCAAGTTCTTCCGCAACTACACGCGCAAGCAGTGGGACCTGGACCCGAGTGAGCTCGACGCCTCGGTCACCGCCCGCGTGCCGACGCGCACCAACCGCGACGACCGCTACTTCACGGACACGTACCAGGCGATGCCGCTCCACGGCTACACCCGCATGTTCGAGCGGATGCTGGCCCACCCCAACATCTCGGTGATGCTCGCGACGGACTTCGAGGACATCAAGGACGTCATCCCGCACCGGACGCTCGTCTACACCGGGCCCGTGGACGAGTACTTCGGCTTCCGCTACGGCAAGCTGCCCTACCGCTCGCTCGAGTTCAAGCACGAGACCCACCCGGTCGAGACGTTCCAGCCGGCCCCGGTCGTCAACTTCCCGAACGAGCACGCCTACACGCGCTGCACCGAGTTCAAGTACCTCACCGGGCAGTCGCACCCGAGCACGGCCGTCGTCTACGAGTACCCGCAGGCCGAGGGCGACCCGTACTACCCGATCCCGCGCCCCGAGAACGCGGCCCTCTACCGCAAGTACCAGATGCTGGCCGACGCCGAGCCGGACGTCCACTTCGTCGGCCGCCTCGCGACGTACCGCTACTACAACATGGACCAGGTCGTCGCGCAGGCGCTGACGCTGTTCGACGAGATCGCGGACGCCGCCCGCGGCGAGGTGCTCGAGGCTGCCCGCCCCACGGCGACGCGCAAGGCCACGCTCCCCGCGCGCGCCACGGCCACCGCCTCGGGCGACGGCGGCTCCGGCGACGGCGGCTCGGTTCCGGTCCGCGATGCCTGAGCCCGCGTTCCAGTCGTTCCTGATGGGCGGCTTCGAGTGCTCCTCGCACCGCCGCGCCGACGGCCGCCGCGTCGACGTCGTCGGCGCGACGCGCCACGACGTCTTTGCCGCGCAGGACTACCGCGCCCTCGGCCGGCACGGCATCCGGACCGTCCGCGACGGCCTCCGGTGGCCGCTCGTCGAGACCGCGCCGGGCGTGTACGACTGGGCGTCGTGGCTCGGGCCGCTGCGGGCGGCGCGCGAGACGGGCACGCAGGTCGTCTGGGACCTCTGCCACTACGGCGTCCCGGACGGCCTCGACGTCTGGACGCCCGCGTTCGTGGACCGCTTCGCGGCCTTCGCGCGCCGCGCGGCCGAGCTCCACCGCGAGGAGACCGACGCCGTGCCGCTGTGGTGCCCCGTCAACGAGATCTCGTTCTGGTCGTGGGCCGGCGGCGACCGCGCCCTCTTCCCGCCGTTCGCCACGGGCCGCAGCTTCGAGTTCAAGGTGCAGCTCACCCGCGCGGCCGTCGCAGCGTCCCACGCCGTCCGCGACGTGGACCCCCGCGCGCGGCTCGTGTGGGCCGAGCCGCTCGTCAATGTCGTCGGCCGGACGCGCCGCGAGGCGGCCGACGCCGAGGGCTACCGCCTCGCCCAGTTCCAGGCCTTCGACCTGCTCGCGGGCCGCCTCTGGCCGCAGATCGGCGGCACGCCGGACGTGCTCGACGTCGTCGGCGTCAACTACTACCCGCAGAACCAGTGGGAGCACTGCGGCGGGCCCATCGGGCCGACCGACCCGCGCTACCGCCCGCTGCGCGCGATGCTCGCCGAGGTCGCCGAGC
>JAYWIE010000571.1:0-7394 GCA_043789155.1 Rubricoccaceae bacterium
CGTGGCAGACTTCTCCCAATACCACGAACAACGGGCCGTGCCCAAAGACCCGCTTGACCGGGCGCGTGACGGACACCCGCACGGGCGAGATCCGCGACAAGGTCCAGGGGTGCGACCGGTGGGACTGCCCCGCCTGCGGGCCCCAGAAGCTCCGCCAGCACATGGCCCACTTCCGAGACGAATGGGCTGGCGCGCTCGGACGCCACCTCTTTCTAACCCTCACCCTCCGGCCGGAGGACGCGGCGCGTCTGGACCCGCTCTCTCAGGTGACCGCCCTGCGGTCGCTGTTCGGGAGCAGCCTCATGCGTCGGCTCACGCGTCGTGAGGGGACGCGCCCCAAATACCTCGCCCAGGTGGACCGCGGTGGGGACCACATCCACCTCCACGCCATCGTCGAGACGGCCCTCGACGCCGGCCTCGTCGCCGGGCAGTGGGTCGCGGCCGGGGGCGGGATCGACCACGACGCTCGGTGGATCAACCCGACCGTCGACGACCTCGCACGGGTCGCCGGCTACGTCGTCAAGGGGTCCCGGTGGCCGGGGCTCGGGCGTTCGCTCTGCTCCCAGTCGCTCGGGTACAACTCCGAGAAGGCGAGGGCGCAGCGCCGGGCGTACGTCGAGGCGACGTACGGGGCGACGCGGGCACACGAAGAGTTCGAGCGCGTGAGCGTCGAGAGCCTCGGGGGCACTCCGCCCGAAGGGGCAGACGATGTGGCCCCGCAACTCGACCTGTTCGTAAGCGCGGCTCCGACGCCGACCCGGTCGGTCAGCCCGGTACAGGGCGGCCGGTACGCCCTCGTGACGACGTACGACCACTCCACGCAGCGGGCCTCCGTTCTGGCAACGAGGGTCGTCAAGCGGGGGGCACGTGCGGAATACGTCCCGGTCCGTGCCGTCGCGTCGAAGGTCGACGGCCGCCGGTTCCTCCGCCACCTCCGCCGTGGGGACGCGCTCGTCCGTCAGCGCCACGCCACGGTGGTACGATGAGGGAGGCCCACGAGGTCGACGCTCGCACCCGCGCCCGGTTCTGGGCGCGGGTGGACCGCGAGACGACGCCGGAGGGGTGCTGGCCGTGGACGGGCACGCTCAACCGAGAGGGGAGAGGACGGTTCACCGTCGTCGGCGAGACGACGTACGCCTACCGGTGGAGCTACGTCCTCGAACGAGGTCCCGTGACCGCCACCGACGTTGTCCGCCACCTATGCGGGAACCCGGCGTGTTGCCGCCCAGACCATCTGGAGGTCGGCGGTCAGCGCGAGAACAACCTCGACACGGCCGAGCAGGGACGGAACCGGTCGGCCAAGCTCGACGGTCCGAAGGCCCGTCGCATCCGTGAGCGCTCGGCCGCTCCAAGCCGGCCCTCTCGCCAGGAGCTAGCGCGCGAGTACGGGGTGAGCATCTCAGCCATCGGTGAGGTCGTCACGGGTAGGTCGTGGCCTCACGCTGGCGGCCCGGTCCAACGCCGACATCCCAGCGCTCCAAATGGGGCACAACCGAGAGGCGTGCTGATGTGAGATCTGAGCGGCGAAGCGCGGGCGTTGTATCCTCCGGGTCCATTACGCGCCGAGCCCTAACCCGGCCTACTTCGATGCCCGCATCCGTCCTTCTGACAGTCGCCGCACTGGCTCTCGTCGGGTTCGTCGTGTTCGCCTTACGCCTGAGCCGTCGGGCTGCGTCCGAGGCTTCGGCCCGCCGGGAGGCAGAGGGTGCCGCGCAGGCGATTGAGGCGCGTCTACGGGGCGAGCTCCAGATGGAGGTCGAGGCACGCCAGAAGGCCGAAGCCGCGTCGGCCCAGACCGAGGCGCGGTTCCGTGGCGTCGTCGAAGCCGATGCCGAACAAGCCCGTGTCAAAGCCGAGACGGCGCGTCTCCTTGAGGAGGCCCAAACCGAGGGGAGCCGGATGCGACAGGCGCTGTCAGACGAGCGCGGCCGTGCTCAGTCGGAGGCTGAACGGGTCCAGGCGGCCCGCGACCGTGAGGCAGCTCAAGCCTCCGAGCGACAGCTCGCGCTCGACGCGCAGGTTCGCGAAACGAACGAACAGTTGGAGAGCCTCCGGTCCGACGTCTCGGAGTTGAGCGAGGTCGCCCACCTCCAGGACTTCGGGTTCTACGAGCCCCGGTTCGACTTCGCCACGTCCGAGCTCTACAAGAGGCGGCTCGACGACCTCCGGAACCAGCAGAAGGCGATGGCGAAGGACGGCCGAGCCGTCGTCTCGACGATCCAGTGGGAGGTCGCCGGGAGCCGGGCGAAGGGGGAGCAGATGACCAAGGAGTTCGCGAAGCTCATCCTCAGGGGGTTCAACGGCGAGGCTGACGCCGCCGTCGCCCGCGTCCGCTACAACAACGTTGCTGTGATGGAGGCGCGGGTCCGGAAGGCGTTCGAGGCCGTCAACAGGCTCGGGAAGACCCAGGGGGCGTTCATCACCGACGACTACCTCGACACGAAGATCGGCGAGATCCGGCTGGCCTACGAGTACTACGAGAAGCGACAGCGAGAGGCCGAGGAGCAGCGCCAGATCCGTGAGCAGATGCGGGACGAAGAGGTCGCCCGCCGTGAGATCGAGAAGGCCGAGCGCGAGGCGGCCCGCGACGAGGACCGGTACGAGAAGGCACTCGTGCAGGCCCGACTTGAGGCCGAGGCCGCTACGGGTGCCAGGCATGACAAGCTGGCCGCGCAGATCGCCCTCTTGGAGCAGCGGCTCGCCGAGGCCCACACCCAGAAGGCGCGGGCGATCTCGCGGGCCCAGATGACCCGGTCGGGCCACGTTTACGTCATCTCCAACGTCGGCTCGTTCGGGGAGCACGTGTACAAGATCGGGATGACCCGCCGACTCGACCCGATCGACCGGGTCATGGAGCTCGGCGACGCCTCGGTCCCGTTCCGGTTCGACGTCCACGCGATCATCTACTCAGACGACGCACCCGGGCTCGAAGCCAAGCTCCACCGGGCATTCCACCACCGCCGGGTCAACCTCGTCAACGAGCGGAAGGAGTTCTTCCGGGTCGACCTTGGCGAGATCGAGCGGGAGGTGACCGAGAACCACGGGGAGTTCGAGTTCACGCTGGCAGCCGAGGCCGAGGAGTATAACAAGACCCTCGCCCTGGCCCGTGACCGCGACCCCGGCGGGGACGGGGAAAGGGCCGGGGTGTCCGGCCTCCCCGCCGTCGGAGCCCCGGCCGTCATTGACCGGGCGGACTCTCCTGTCTAGCTCCTCCACGTCACGAGTACAGCCCCGAAACCCATGAGTTGGAAAGGGACGATGCGGTCGATGGCCGCTGCCGGCCGGGCGGTCGAACGGGCCCGGGCCCAGCGCGAGCGCCAGCACCTTCGCCAGTACCGCGAGAATGTGAAACGACACGAGCTCGCGAGCGCAGCTACGCAGGCCCGGTCCTACCAGGCCTACGTGGACGCGCTCACGTCGGTCCACCGCGAGACGACGACCGACGTGATGGACTGGGAGGCTATCGCTGCGGGAGCAGACGCCCCACAGCCGCCGACCGCCCCGGTCCGAACGTCGGCCCACGAGGACGCTGCACTGGAGTCGTTCCGGTCCTACACACCGGGGCTTCTCGACCGGATGCTCGGCCGCACGGAGCGCCGACGGGCGGCTCTCGAAGGGGCAGTAGCTGAGGCCGCGGCGAGAGACACAGGCGCGTTCGAGGAGGCGACGGAGGCACACGGACAGGCGCTCCGTGAGCACGCAAAGGAGCTCGAAGAGGCCGCTCAGGAGCGGTCGCTCGCCGGGCGGGTGCTCGCTGGCGACCTGGCCTCAATGGAGGAAGTGATGAACCGGCTGGAGCCGTTCGTGGATCTCGCCGACTTCGGGTCGGCAGTAAACTTGAGCCTCTCCCGGCCGGACGACCTGTCGGAGGGTGCCGAGTCCGTCCAGATCACGGCGACGATCAAGGTGCTCGGGAAGGAGGCCATCCCCGCTGAGAGTATGACGCTTCTCAAGAGCGGGAAGCTCTCGGTGAAGACGCTCTCGCCGAGCACATTCAACGCGATCCATCAGGACTATGTCTGCGGGGCCGTGCTCCGAGTCGCAAACGAGCTTCTCTCCCTCCTGCCCGTGCCTAGCGTGATCGTGACGGCGACCGATGAGATGCTGAACGCATCGACCGGCCACATCGACGACACAGCGATCCTTTCGGTTTACGCGCCCCGGCGGACGATGGAGAAGCTCAGCCTCGCCGCGCTTGACCCGAGCGACTCGCTGTCGAACTTCCTCCACCGGATGGTCTTCAGGAAGACGGCAGGGTTCGGCCCCGTTCTGCCGCTGACGTGGACGGACATGATCACGCGGGCGGCCGACAACTGACTGGCTCGTCTCTCGCCTTTACGGCTGAGGAACGCCCGCCGTGGCGACCGATGGCTACGCTGCTAGTCGCCTTCCTCTGACGCCCACTTGACGAGGCCGATACTGAGGGCGAGGAGGACGGCACGCGCCACCTGAGGGCTGTTCTGAGGAAGGCCGAGCACATACCGAACGAACTGCTCACAGTTCGCCGACGCCAAGTCGTAAGTCCAACGGACAGACTGAACACATCGGACAATCTCCTCGGCAGACCTGTTTGACACAAGCGAGATATCCCAGTAGATCCGATTGCCCCGGGCGAACTCAGCCATGCTCTGGATCTCGATTCCGATCCCGAGCGCAACTGAAGCGACGCAGTGGTCCCCATCTGCGTCGGGACCGACAAACACCACCGTGTGGTCGTAGAGGCCACGGTTTACGACGAGGACAGCACCGATTGGGAGCCTGTAACGGCCCAAGTCTATCGGGACGAGCGTGGAGTCCGAGCGTCCAAGGATCTTCGAGGTGTACGATGTCATGAGTGCAGGCGTGGGGGGACCGTCAGTACCGAGAAACAACGCCCCGGGTCGGCTCTAGGTCCCAAGCTTCGCCCTTGCGGCAGACTTGTGCCAATACGACGAACAACAGCGGTGCGGTTCAGGCCGGCGTCGTGGAATGCTCCCTCGGAGCAGAGCGGGACGCCAGTCGACACGCAGTAGTGCGCCGAATGGGTCCTCTTGGTGGTACGAAGTGGGACGGGCCCACCGTCCTATGGTTATTCTTCCCCACCCCATTCTCAGCACGATGCCTGCCGCACAGAACTACACGGCCCGGCCCGACAGGAAACGGCGAATCGTCCTTCGAGGCCCGGTCTACGAGCAGTACCAAGTCCGTCACCGCGATGACGGCGTGATCGAGCTCCGCCCCCAGGTCACGGTCGATATCGCGTCGATCTCAGCCCGAACGCTCGCCGACATTACGCGCTCGATGGGGGGCGTTGATCGGGGCGAAGCGTCACTCCCTGTCGATCTCTATGAGACGTTCCCGGGGCTCGACGACGAGGGAGTTGCCGAATGACGTTCACGATCCGGATGGGCGTCCCGGACATGGCGGCGTTCAACGACGCATTGACGGCGAAGGCTCGGGCCGGCACGCTCGACCGGGACGAGGCGACGCTGTTCAAGCAGTGGCGGAAGGCCCTCCAGCACCTCGCGCAAAACCCGAGGCACCCCGGCCTGCGGACGCACGAGATCGAGCCGCTGACGCGCAGGTTCGGCCGCAAGGTGTTCCAGTCGTACCTCAACCAGGGCGACACGGCCGACCGTCTGTACTGGGTGTACGGCCCGAGGAAGGGGGAGATCACCGTCGTCGGCCTCGAGCCTCACCCTGAGGACCGGAAGCAAGCAGGCTACGAGAGAGTTGCCCTGTCAGACCTCCCCGGTCCACGTCCATGATGGTCGTCGCTGTCTGTATGGCGAGCGGGCAGCAGACTTGCCCCAATACGACGAACAGTGGGCGGAGACGTGGAGGTGTCACCGGTGAGGAGTACGTTCGGCGTCCACCGCCCGATCACCGAGAGGCGGCGGGGCCTGCCGCACCGACTGCCCGCATATTGCCGGTAAGGACGCAGCCGGCCGGACAGAGAGGCCCTTTCCAGGCTGTCAGAGGCGTTCCTGAGTGTAGACGCGCACGTTTCAGGGACGTGTTCCCTTACGGGAGTGCTGGTTCGATTCCAGTCTCGGGCACGCCTAGAGGGCCTTCAGGAGCGATCCTGGAGGCCCTCTCTGCATCCGCAGGTGCGCCACGCGCTCGGCGCTGCGTGCCGGCGTCGGGTCGGCAGCCCGAGAGGCCTCGCCGGGCTCCACCCGTGGGACCGGCAGGCGTCCGAGCCGGCGGTCGGCTGCGCCTTGCGCGGAACACACCCGGGGCCGCGACAGCTCTCCGGCCGGAGTGCCGGGCCGCAGCGGAGAGCGGCTCCGCGCATTCCACCCCGGAAAGGCGGGGACGTCCGCCCGGCGCGCGCGTACGCTCCGGTCTCCACCCGTCGCCCCCGCCATGCGCCTGCTCGTCGTCGAGGACGACCCCCGGATCTCCGCGTTCGTCGCCGGCGGCCTCCGGCAGGCGGGCTACGCCGTCGACACCGTCGCCGACGGCGAGACGGCCCTCGCGCAGGCGCTCGCCGTCGACTACGACGCGGCCGTCGTGGACGTGATGCTGCCCGGCCGCGACGGCCTCTCGCTCATCGCGGCGCTGCGGCAGCGCGGCGCGGCCGTGCCGGTGCTCGTGCTCTCGGCCAAGCGCTCGGTCGCGGACCGCGTGCGCGGGCTCGAGACCGGCGGCGACGACTACCTCACCAAGCCCTTCGCCTTCGCCGAGCTGCTCGCGCGCGTGCAGGCGCTCGTGCGCCGCGGCACGGCCGCGCCCGAGCCGACGCGCCTCGCGGCGGGCCCGCTCGCGCTCGACCTGCTCACCCGCGAGGCCACGCGCGACGGGCAGCCGCTCGAGCTCCAGCCGCGCGAGTTCCGCCTGCTCGAGTACCTCATGCGCAACGCCGGCCGCGTCGTCTCCAAGACGCTCGTGATCGAGCACGTGTGGGACTACGACTTCGACCCGCAGACGAACGTCGTCGACGTGCTCGTGCACCGGCTGCGCAAGAAGGTCGACGAGCCGTTCGCCGCGCGCATGATCGAGACCGTCCGCGGCGTGGGCGTCGTGCTGCGGCTGCCCGAGGCCCCATGACACTGACCTCGCCGCGCCGGTGGACGCGCTCGCTCGGCGTCCGCCTCGCCGCCGCCTACGCCGCCCTCTTCCTCGTGAGCACGGCCGCCCTGTTCGCGCTGGCCTACGTGCTGCTCGGGCAGTCGCTGCGCGAGCGCGACCGGGCGGCGCTGCGCGACGCCGCGGCCGAGCTCGCCGCGGACTACGCGCTCGGCGGGCGGCGCGCCGTCGAGGCCGAGGTCGCCGAGATTGAGGTCGCGCCGGCGGCGAGCCCGGTCCTGCTCCGGATCGCCGAGGCCGGCCGGCCGGACCGCCTCGTGCCGGCCGCGCGGTGGGCGGCCTACGACACGCGCGGCCTCGACGCCGCGAGCACGAGCGTCCCC
>JAYWIE010000572.1:0-2095 GCA_043789155.1 Rubricoccaceae bacterium
CTTCGACACCGTCAAGGGCTCGGACTACCTCGGCGACCAGGACGCCATCGAGACGATGTGCGCCGACGCCCCGCGCACCATCATCGAGCTCGAGCACTACGGCGTCCCGTTCTCGCGCACCCGCGACGGCAAGATCGCGCAGCGCCGCTTCGGCGGCCACACGCGCAACTTCGGCGAGGCCCCGGTCCGCCGCGCGTGCTACGCCGCCGACCGCACGGGCCACATGATCCTGCACACGCTCTACGAGCAGTGCGTGAAGCAGAAGGTGACGTTCTACGACGAGTACCAGGTGCTGGACCTCGTCCGAGCGAGCGACGACGACGACGCGGCCGTCGTCGGCTGCGTGGCCTACGAGATCCTCACGGGCGAGGTCCACACGTTCCACGCCAAGATCACGTGCTTCGCCACGGGCGGCTACGGCCGCGCCTTCAAGACGACGTCCAACGCGCACGCCGGCACCGGCGACGGCTTCGCGATCGCGCTCCGGGCCGGCCTGCCGCTCGAGGACATGGAGTTCGTCCAGTTCCACCCGACGGGCCTCTACCGCCTCGGCATCCTCATCACCGAGGGCGCGCGCGGCGAGGGCGGCATCCTGCGCAACTCCGAGGGCGAGCGCTTCATGGAGCGCTACGCGCCGACCGTGAAGGACCTCGCCCCGCGCGACATGGTCGCGCAGTGCATCTACAAGGAGGTCCGCGAGGGCCGCGGCATCGACGGCAAGGACTACGTCTTCCTCGACATGACGGGCGTCGGCAAGGACGTGCTCGAGCACAAGCTGCCCGAGATCTCGACCTTCAGCCGCGTCTACCTCGGCATCGACCCCGTCAAGCAGCCCATCCCGATCGCGCCGACGTGCCACTACGCCATGGGCGGCATCCCGACCAACGTCGACGGGCAGGTGATGGCCGGGCCGGACAAGGCGAGCGTCGTCGAGGGCTTCTACGCCGCCGGCGAGTGCGCCTGCGTGTCGGTCCACGGAGCCAACCGGCTCGGCACCAACTCCCTGCTGGACCTCGTCGTGTTCGGCCGCCGCACGGGCATGGCCATGGCCAAGGCCATCCGGCAGGAGGGCAACGCCCGCGAGCCGCTCCCCGCCGACGCCGAGGGCACCACGCGCGCCATGCTCGACGGCATCCTCAGCCGCACGTCCGGCGAGAAGGCCGTCTCGATCCGCACCGACCTCCAGGAGACCATGATGAAGAACGTCTCGGTTTACCGCACGGACGAGACGCTCGGCGAGGCCATGGACGATCTCCAGGACCTCCGCGCCCGCGCGGCCACGGTCACGGTCGAGGACAAGGGCGCGCGCTTCAACACGGACCTCATGGACGCGGTCGAGATCCAGTTCATGGTCGACTACGCCGAGGCCATCACCGCCTCCGCGAGAAACCGCACCGAGAGCCGCGGCGCGCACCTCCGCGAGGACTACTCCAAGCGCGACGACGGCGCGTGGCTCAAGCACACCCTGTTCACGTCGGACCAGGCCGGCGGCACGGAGATCGCCTACAAGGACGTCGTCATCACGCAGTTCCAGCCCAAGGAGCGCGTCTACTAGACGGGATGTGGGGTGCGGGATAGGGGATGGGCAGTCGCCCCGTCCGCACTCTCCTCTGCACATCCCGCATCCCCCATCCCGTATCCCCTGTTATGGAAGTCCCCAAGGTGGCCCCGACGGCCGACGTCAAGGCGGCCCGCGCCGAGAAGGGCGCGCCGTCTAAGGCCGCGATGACGCTCGCCGTCCGCGTCAAGCGCTTCGACCCGACCAAGGACGCGCGGCCGTACTTCGACGAGTACCAGGTGCCGGCGGACCCGATGGACCGCGCGCTCGACCTGCTGATGTACATCAAGTGGCACCTCGACGGCACGCTGACCTTCCGCAAGTCCTGCGCCCACGGCATCTGCGGCTCGGACGCGATGAAGATCAACGGCGAGAACCAGCTCGCGTGCTCGGTCCTCGTCCACGACCTCGGCGTCAAGGAGGGCGGCACGGTCACGTTCGAGCCGCTCCCGGCCGCGCCGGTGCTCAAGGACCTCGTCGTTGACACGACGGGCTTCTTCGCGAAGTACCGCGCCGTGATGCCGTACCTCATCAACA
>JAYWIE010000573.1:0-7392 GCA_043789155.1 Rubricoccaceae bacterium
CGTTCATCCGCAGATGCTGATTCGGAGTGAATCTGGTTCTGTAAAAATCTTCAGTTAAATTCATGAAACTATATGTATTATCAACTGTTCCAGAACGACAGACAGACATTGGAACGCCAGATCCATTGTTTGACAATTCTCTAAGTTGTGGAGTGTCACACACCTCGTCTCCCATCGTTCCGCAGCTACCAGCTATCTCATCGCACGCTCTTCCAGTCGTATTTCTATCCGGATGATAAAGTCCAAGATAATGGCCTACTTCGTGGACTAGATTGTCGCCAAGATTCTGCCTGGGGTGGATGCCACCGGGAAATGTGGTGTAGTCAATGATGACTCCATTCAAATAGTTGTCCTGATCAAACGGAACGAATCCATGAACCGGGTAGGTGAAGTCGAATGGATAGGTTGCCATTCCCACCAGATCTCCTACGAGATCTACGGAGTAGACGTTGAGAACGTGGCGCGGGTCTTGGGCGAGCGCCTGCTTGGCGTTGCGCTCGGGCATCCCTTGTGCGCAGGTGGAGGCGTAGCAAATCGTACTGAACCAAGCAGCGTTCTCGACCTGGTTGACGCCGATAAGCTCGAACGAGTAGACACCGCCCGCCATAAATGACTGATTCAGCACTTCCACTTGGTCCCTGATCCGGGCCGGCGAGACATCTCCGGCTCTACCCGGGCCGGTGATGATGTGGAAGAAGACCGGGATGCGAACGGTCTCTCCGGGTCCGCGTCCGCCCCCCGGGCGGGGAGCGGATGCCCCTGAGGTCTGCATCGGGCACACATCCTGAGCATCGGCCGGGCAGGCTAAGCTCAGCACGCAAAGGGCAAGGGAGAGCGAGATGCGCATGGGAAATACCGGACGTGATTAAGTGGGACATGACTGGCATGCACTTACACCCCTGACATATAGTAGCGCATTTATGCAAAGTCGTTCGTGAATTCGAAGGATCCGCGAGGTCTTTGTTGCCATCGCTCACCTTCGCGTCATGCTAGTCGCTGACGGCACGGCGACAGTCGGCCAGACGGCACTAGTTTCTCGGATGCCCCGTTGGCCTGCCGTCCCCTGTACCCGTTCGCAGATGCTCCACTTCCTGTCTCCGCGGCTCCGCGCTCCAGTCGCGCTTGCCTTGGTACTCGTGGCAGGGCTCGCGGCCCCGCGCGCGAGCGCGCAGCCGCGCAGCCTCGTCGCGAGCCGCATCGCGGAGATCCTCGAGGACGAGGACTTCAGCTCGGCCTACTGGGGCGCGCTCGTCGTCGACCTCGACACCGGCGACCGGATCTACGAGTCCAACGCCTACGGACGCTTCATCCCGGCGTCCAACATGAAGCTCTTCACGACGGCCGCGGCGCTCGACGCGCTCGGGCCGCGCTTCCGCTACGCGACGCGCCTCTACGCCGACGGCGAGATCCAGAACGGGACGCTGCTCGGCTCGCTCGTCGTGCGCGGCTCCGGCGACCCGACCTTCGGCGGGCGCTACACCGCCGGCGACATGACGATGGCCTTTCGCGGCTGGGCGGACTCGCTGCGGGCCGCCGGCGTCCGCCGCATCGTCGGCCCGGTCGTCGGCGACGACGACCTGTTCGACGACATCGGGCTGGGCACGGGCTGGGCGTGGGACGACCTCGTCTACGCCTACGCCGCGCCGGTCTCGGGCCTCCAGTTCAACGAGGGAACGGTCGAGCTCACGGTCACGGGCACGACGCCGGGCCAGCCGGCCACGATGCGCGTCGCGCCGGACGACGGCTACGTCCGCCTCGCCAACCTCACGACCACCGGCACGCCAGCCGCGGAGCACTACGCCCGCGCGCTCGCCTCGAACGAGTACACCGTCACCAGCACCGTCGCGCCGGGCGAGGTCCAGACCGAGGCCGTGGCCGTGGTCAACCCGACCGACTACTTCGTCTCGACGCTCGTGGCCGTGCTGCGCCGCGAGGGCATCGAGGTCGACGGCGCGGCCGTGGACGTGGACGCCTGGGGCGCGCGCCCGCAGTACACCCGCATGCGCCGCATCGCGACGCACCTCTCGCCCGAGCTGTCGTCGATCGTCGGCGTGACGAACACGGACAGCAACAACCTCTACGCCGAGCAGATCCTGCGCACGATGGGGGCCTACGCCTACACCGGCACGCAGTACGCGCTGGGCTCGGCCGAGGCCGGCGTCATGGCCGGCGAGCCGTTCCTGCGCCGCATCGGCATCGACACGGCCTCGCTCTCGCTCGTCGACGGCTCGGGCCTCTCGGCCATGAACCGCCTCACCCCGCAGGCCATCATCACCCTGCTGACGGCGATGCACGCCTACCCGGACGGGGCCACGCGCGACGCCTTCTACCGCTCGCTCTCGGTCGGCGGCACCACGGGCACGCTGAGCAACCGCTACCGCGGCGGCCTCGCGCGCAACAACGTCCACGCCAAGACGGGCTACATCTCGGGCGCGCGCACGCTCTCGGGCTACGTCACGGCCTCCAACGGCCACACGGTCGCGTTCTCGCTGCTGTGCAACAACTACCAGACGAGCACGGCCCGCGTCAACCGCGCGCAGGACGAGATCGTCGAGATGCTCGCCGGCTGGCGGTGATCTGGTGGCAGGTGGCAGGAATTTGCCTCCCGCCTAACTACGTGTCATCCCGGACTCGATCCGGGATCTGCCTTTTCGTGTTTCTTCAAGTTGTAGAACACAAAAGTCAGATCTCGGATCGAGTCCGGAACGACATGTTTTAGTGTTGTAGTTATCGGATGGCGGAACATTTTAGCCGTGCGCATTCGACCCCCATCCCCCATCCCCCATCCCCCATCCCCCATCCCCCATCCCCCATGATCCACGCAACGACCGTCCTCGGCGTCCGCCACGGCGGGCGCGTCGCCCTCGGCTCGGACGGGCAGGCGACCATGGGCGACACCGTGATGAAGCACAACGCGCGCAAGGTGCGCGCGCTGCACGGCGGCGCGCTCCTCGCCGGCTTCGCCGGCTCGACGGCCGACGCCTTCACGCTCTTCGAGCGCTTCGAGGCCAAGCTCGAGCAGTTCCGCGGCAACACGCTCCGCGCCGCGGTCGAGCTCGCCAAGGACTGGCGCTCGGACCGCTACCTCCGCCGCCTCGAAGCCCTGCTGGCCGTCGCCGCGCCGGACCGCCTGCTCCTGATTTCAGGCACCGGCGACGTCATCGAGCCCGACGACGACGTCATCGCCATCGGCTCGGGCGGCTCCTACGCCCTCGCCGCCGCCCGCGCGATGGTAAAACACGGCCCGGACCTCACGGCCCGCCAGATCGTCGAGGACGGCCTCGCCATCGCCGCCGACATCTGCATCTACACCAACCACAACCGCACGATCCTCGAGATCGACGCGGCGGAGAAGAGTGCGTCCTGACGCTCGGAGCCCGATGGCGAGCAGGTCGCGTCCGCTCAGCAGGGCCGGAGCGTGCCGCCGGCCGCCTCGGGCTTAGAAACGATCTGGTGAAGCAAAAACCCGTCTACACCGTCATCCTGAGCCTGTCGAAGACCGCGAAGCGAAGGCGCAGCCCATCTCTACCGAGCACGCCGATTTGGGTCAGCGCGCGGTTTGAGGCGTTTCGCTCGGCAAAGATCCTTCGACTGCGTTCGCCTGCGGCTCACGTCGCTCAGGATGACGACGTGGGAGAGAACTCGCCAGACCGCTCTCAGACCTCAACCTTCAGCCGTGCCTCGCGGTCGGTGATGTCGAAGAGCTCGCCGTGCGGGACCATCGTGATCTGGCCGAACTGCTGGAGCAGCATCTTGTAGGCCTCCCCGACCGGCCGGATCTTGCGGTCGATGTCGTACAGGCCGCACGGGTTGACGTGGCCGCGGACCTCGGCGAGTTGGATGTCCCAGTCGACTTGGTCGATGAGCGAGTACCACGTGAAGCCGAGCACCGGGACGCTGTCCTTGCGCATCTCGAGGATGTTCATCCACTGCTTCCAGAGCCACGCCGGGGCTTTCTCCGAGTCCATGAGGTTGGTCTCGGTGTGCATCACCGGCTTGTGGTAGCGCTCGACGTACTCACGCGTGATCGTGTACCACCCGAGCACGTCCTGCGCCTCGCAGAAGGTGCCGTCTGCGAGCTTGATGCGCTCGTTCGTGCCGTAGTAATCGGTGCCCAGAATCTGGTAGCCCGGCGGCTCGCCCTGCATGAACCAGTCGTATTCGTCGCGCGTCATCCCGTTGTCCAGCAGGTACTGGTACATCTCGGCGTCGGGGTGATTCGCGTAGAGCAGGTCCAGCGAGAGGAAGCGCATCTTGTTGTGGATGCGCGTCTCGCGGCTCGGCGTCACGACGGCCTCGTGGATGTACTCGGCGGACTCCGACTGGACGATGACGCAGTCCGGCCGGACTTCCGCGATGCGCTGCGTGGCGAGGATGCTGGCCGCGACGCAGTGCTTGAGGGCCGTCACGAAGCCCTGGTGCGTCCGCATCTGCTCGTTCCAGACGCCGTCGAGGCCGGAGATGCGGGCGGTGACGTAGATCTCGTTGACGGGCGTGTAGAACCGGACCCACGGGTAGCGCTTCGCGACGGCGGCGGCGTAGGTGGCGAAGTGCAGCGGGAGGTCCGGGTTCTGGAAGTCGCCGAGCCAGTCCGGGACGCCGAAGTGCATCAGGTCGAGGACCGGCGTGATGCCGAGGCGCTGGATCTCGGCCATCGCGGCGTCGGCGAAGTCCCAGTCGTAGCGGCCCTCGCGCCGGGCGACGACGGGGTACGGGAGGCCGTAGCGGAGCACCTTCAGGCCCATCTCGCGCACCAGCCCGAGGTCCTCTTTGTAGCGGTCGTAGTGCCCGCACTCGGCGAGCAGGTCCCGCCGGACCGTCCCGCCCTGGATGGTCGGGTTAGAGCACTCGATGCCCGTCGCGAACATGAAGTTGCCGGCGTCGCCCGTCGGCAGGCCCGAGCCGTCGTGGCCGGCCCCGCCGCCGTACTGGTCGCCGGCGTAGCCGTTGGCGTTCTTGGCTTTGACGAGGTCGAGGAAGGAGGGCATGAAAGAAAAGTTTGGAGTTTGAAGTTTGGAGAGGTCGGACGAGAGGACCGAGACGAGACTGCGTGCTGCGGCCCGTCCTCTCTTCAAACTCCAAACTTCAAACTTTCCCGAGAAAGGCGTCCGCCGTGCGGAGGGCGTTGGCGACGATCGTCAGGGCAGGGTTGACCGGGAGCGCGGACGGGAAGGTCGAGTTGTCCGAGACGATGAGGCCGGGCGTGTCCCAGACGCGGCCGTCGCGGTCCACGACCGAGTCGTCCGCGGTCGTGCCCATGCGGGCGGTGCCGATGACGTGCGCGTGGCGGTCGAAGGCCCAGACGTCCTTCGCGCCGGCGGCATTCCAGATCTGGCGCATGGTGCGGTCGGCGTGGGCCGTCATGCGCTGCTCGTTCTCGCCGGCGTCGAACGTGACGTGCGGCTTGGGCAGGCCGCGCGCGTCGAGCTCGTCCGAGAGCGTGATCCGGTTGCCCTCGTGCGGCAGGCAGTCGCCGAGGATGTTGATGCCGGCGGCGTAGCCGTAGCCGCGCATGTGCTCGCGGAGGTCGTCGCCCCAGAGGCCGCGCCCGCGCGCGACCTGCCGGGCGTACGTGACGGGCATGACGCCGATGGACTGCAGCAGGTAGCCGCCGGCGAAGTCGGCGTCCGTAGGGCGGTGCGTGTCCTCGGAGATGAGCCCGCCGGGGATGCCCTTGAGGGGGCGCGTCGGCTCGTCGAAGCGGCCCCAGATCTGGAGGCCCGGGTGCGCCATGAGGTGCCGGCCGACGTGCTCGCCGCCGATGCCGTTGAGCATCATCAGGCGCGGCGTCTCGACCGATCCCGCGCACAGGAAGACCGTGCCGGCCGTGAGGCGCGTCTCGCCGGGCTGCCCGTCCGCGCCGGTGCTCGTGTAGACGACGCCCGTGGCGCGGCCGGCGGCGTCGCGCGTGATCTCGGTGACGAAGCACTCGGGGCGGACCTCGGCCCCGTGCGCCTGCGCGAACGGGATGTAGGTGACGTCCATGCTGGCCTTGGCCCCGGTCGTGCAGCCGGCCTGGCAGAAGCCGCGGTTGGTGCACGCCGCCCGCCAGCCGACGCCCTCGCGGTAGTAGCTGCCCGAGAGGGCCGCGTTGGCGGCGGGGCTCGTCCGGATGCCGACGTCGGCCGCGCCCTTCTGCATGAGCTGCGCCGCGGCGTTGAGCGGCAGCGGCGGCAGCGGGTAGCCGCTCTTCCGCGCCGGCCCCCACGGGTACGGCGTCGGGCCCGAGACGCCCATGAACTGCTCGGCCTCGGCGAGGTACGGCTCGAGCGCGTCGAAGCCGACCGGCCAGTCCATGCCGACGCCGAACTCGGTCCGGATCGCCAGGTCGCTCGGGTGCGGGCGCGGCGTGTAGGCCGTGTAGTGCAGCGTAGACCCGCCGACGCCGATGCCGGAGTTGTTGCCGCCGAAGGCGAGCGCGTCCGTGCCGGCCGAGATGCGCTCGTCGGTCCAGAACAGCTTGTCCTGCTCGAGCTCGTCGGTGGCGAAGTCCTCGGCGGGGCTCCACAGCCGGCCCGCCTCCAGCGCGACGACGCGCAGGCCGGCCGCGGCAAGGCGCGCGAGGACGGGCGCGCCGCCGGCCCCGGTGCCGATGATGATGGCGTCGTAGTGTTGGGACATCAGAACAGGTCGGGTATTGAGGCTTGATGGTTTAAGGTTTAAGGTTGGATCAAACGAACCTTAGACATCAGACCTTAGACCGCATTTTCCGCCGGCTCCCGGTCCTCGCGCTCGCCGAGCCGGATCCGCTGCCAGCCGGGCGCGTCGGCGAAGCCGGCATAGCCGATGTCCTGCTGCGCGAGCGGGTGGCCGAAGAAGAGGCCCGCGGCCTCGGAGAGCCAGTCGGCGAACCAGAAGCGCGTGTCGAGGCCGTTCAGGCTGGCGAAGGCCCCGCGGGCGTGCTGGGCGTCCGCGAGGATGGCGTCCTGATCGGGGCCGGCGAGGTCGCAGAAGCGCTCGGCGTGGGCCTCGGCGGCCGCGGCGTCGAGCGCGGCGACGCCGCGGCGGAAGGCCTCACCGTCGGGCGGGAGCACGGCGTAGCGCCAGCCGTCGCCGGTCCCGGCGGCGAGGCGTGCGTCGATAGCCGGCGCGACGTCCACGACGCCGCCGAGGCCCGCGGACGGGACGAGGCGCGCGCAGGCGGCGGCGAACGTCTCGTAGGCGTCCGCGGTGAAGAACTGCGGCGCGGCCCCCTCGGACGCGGCGGCGAGCCGGGCGAGCAGCGCGCGGCGCGTCGGGGGCGTCGTCGCGGGCGACTCGATGAGCGGCAGCGCCCACCCGTCGGGCCAGTCGTGCGGGGCGACGTCGCGGGGCGGCTGGATCTGGGGCACGGACATCAGGACGAGAGCTTGCCGCCGGTCACCTCGAGGATCGCGCCGGTCGTGAACGACG
>JAYWIE010000574.1:0-7380 GCA_043789155.1 Rubricoccaceae bacterium
CCCACGCTCTACCTTCCCCGGACGTTCTCGCGCCGCCCCGCAGATGCCCACGTTCGCCCGCTCGCTCCGCTCGCTCCGCACGCTCTGGGCCGCCATCACCGCCGGTGGCCTGATGGCGCTCGCGATGCTGACCGTGCTCAGCCTCACGGCCGACGCGCACGCGCTCGCGAGCCGCGCCGACGAGGCGTTCTACCTCTGCGCGCTCTACAGCGCCGTCGCGCTCGGGATCGCGTTCGTGCTCGTCGGGCGGATGCCGTCGCGGGCGAGCGCCGCGCCGTCCGCGGCGGCCGCGAGCGCGTCCGTGCGGGCGCTGGGCGTGGCGGCGATGGCGGCGGCCGAGTCGTCCGCGATCCTGGCCGGGGCAGCCGTGTTCGTCACCGGCAACGTGCTCGTGGTAGCGTTCGGCGTCCCGTTCGTGGCCTTCGCCGCGCTGACGTGGCCGACCGACGCGCGCGTCGCGGGCTGGCTCGGCGGGCGGCGCTGAGCCGCTCAACGCGAACGAGGCGGCCCCGCCGTACGGGGCCGCCTCGGCGGCGGTGGACACCCCGGGGGTGCGGCACCGCAGGGGCGCAGGGACGCCTAGGCGGCGCGGGCGGCCTTGAGCTCGTCCTGGACCTGGCTCGCCTCGACCATCTTCGAGCGGAACTCGAACTGGCCGTTCTGCTTCTTCGACGCGACGATGACCTTGGCCATCTGCTTCGCCTCGGCACCGGCACCACGGTTGGTGCGCTGGTTCTTGGAGACCTTCTTTGCCATTGGATCGGGGTTCTGGGGCAGAGTTCAGGAACGCGGGCACCGGACCGGCACCGAGCGGCACAGGCCGCGACGCGCTACTTGATCTCGCGGTGGACGGTGTGCTTGCGGAGCTTGGAGTTGTACTTCTTGAGCTCCATGCGCGCCGTCGTGTTGCGGCGGTTCTTCATCGTCGAGTAGCGCGACGTGCCCGGTGCCTCGGTGCACTCGAGGATCACCTGGATGCGCGCGTCCTTGCCTTTTGCCATCGTCGTAGAGGAATGCGCCGGAGCGCGGGGGCGGCGGAGCGCCCGTGCTTGGAGGGAGTCCTTAGACCGAGACGCCGGCGGCGCGGGCCTCGCGGAGAACGGCGCTGACGCCCTTCTTGTTGATCGTCTTGATGGTCTGCGCCGAGATGCGCAGCGTCACCCAGCGGTCCTCGTCGGCGACGTAGAAGCGCTTCTTCTGGAGGTTGACCTCGAAGCGGCGGCGCACCTTGTTGTTTGCGTGCGAGACGTGGTTGCCCGACATGGGGCCCTTGCCGGTGATCTGGTCTTTGCGTGCCATCGGAGCGGGGCGGCCGGGGCCTTCTGAGTGTCGGGAACGTGCGCCTCGCCGGCGCGGAACGCGGCGGCCCGCCTGCAAGGGGAACCGCCGAGGGAGCCCGACAACCTACGGACCGCCCGCCGCGCCGTCCACCCCCGAAACCGCCGTGCGTGTGAGACGCAGGCGAAGAACACCCCGGTTTCTGCCCTGCGCGGCCGCGCCCGCGGGGCGCTGCGCGCGGTCTGCCGGCCCGCTCAGATGCGGGTGACGCCCGGCCGCGGCTCGGGCCGCTCCACGACGGCGTCGGTCATCCAGCAGCCGTCGCAGGTGCCGCCCGTCTGGCGCGAGAGCGCGAAGCCGTACGTCACGCGCCGGCCGTCGCGCTGCACGAGCGTCACCGCGGCGACGGCCCGGTCGCCGGTGACCGTCAGGTCGCCGTACTCGGCGCGCGCGAACCCGAGCAGGTCCGCGTAGCCCTGGCGCACCATCCGGTCGAAGCGCGGCAGCGGGCCCGTCGCGGCGCGGTTGCCGGGCGAGGCGAAGCGGAAGGCCGTCGCGATGCCCGCGCCGGGTGTCGGCTCGTCGGTGCGCTTCAGCGCCTCGACTTGGATGCGGACGACCTCGGCCGGCGTCAGGTTGGGCGACGGAGCGGGCGGCGTGGACATCTGGGCGTGCGCGAGGGGGACGAACAGGGCGGCGGTGAGCAGGACGGCAGCGAGGCGCATGGCATCGGGAGCGGGGTCTCTCCGTCTAAAGCGCGACGGGCAGCGCAGGATCCGCCCGGCACCCCGGACCGCCCGCCGGTCGGCCCGAACGGGCGGCGGGGCGGGCAGAGCCACGCTCCACCCGCCCCGCTGAGAGACGCTCGGTCAAAAGGCACACGGTACGGATGGACGTCCTTTCACCATCAGGTCCGGGTTCACCCGGCCCCATCCCATATCCCCCGATTCACAGAATCGAACTCAGAACAGCCCGATGCGGACGTGGACGGCGTGGTTGCGGCGGCTCTCCTGCCCGAGCAGCCGGCCGTCCTCGACGCCGAACGTCGCGTAGTCGATGCGCGCCACGCGCGTCCGGATGCCGACGCCGGCCGAGGGCATGCCCTGGCTGAGGCCGGCGCTGAGGCTCAGCACGCCCCCGAGCGACGCCGTGACGCCGCCGCGCAGGCCCGCCTGGAAGGACTGGCTGAGCTCGGCCGTCGAGGCCGACGTGTAGTCCGCCGCGACCGAGACCCCGTCGACGCCGGGGGCGACGAACGGCAGCCGGTACGCCGCGCCGACGCGGACCGAGGCCGCCGAGCCGCGCGCGTTGAAGCGGTCCTGGAGGCGCGCGATCTCGGCCGCATCGTCGGCCGCGCCGTCCGGGCCCTCGACCTGCACCGCGCGGTCGTACGCGAGGTCGACCGCGCCGCCGACGTTCGTCAGCGCGAGGCCGAGGTCGAGGCCGCGCGTGCCGACGTTGCGGGCCTGGACGCCGGCCCCGAGCCGCACGCCCGCGCCGCGGAAGAGGTACACCTTCTCGTCGTCCGGGTCGAGCGCGTCGACGGCGTCGGCCTTGGCCGTGAGGCGGCGGTCGAGGTACGTCGCCGAGACGCCGGCGTCGAGCGCGAACGGCAGGCCCGGCACGGACGCCGCGACCGTCACCGGCACGAGCACGTCGGCCTGCGAGTAGAGGTCGATAAAGGGGATGCCCGCGCCGCCGTCCGAGATGCGCGCGCGCGCGGTGCCCGCGCCGAAGACGCCGACGCCGGCCGCGACGCGGCCGAAGCGGGCGCGCGCGCTCGGGGCGAAGGCCGCGATGTCGGCCGTCTTCTGCGACGTCCCGACGCGGAAGGCCTCGTCGTAGATCGACTGGAGGCGGTCGGGGTCGGTCCGGCGGATGCCGTCGAGGCCCTCCTCGATGGCTGGCCCGAGCGTCTGGTCGTAGAAGTCGTACGTCTCGCGGACGTTGCCGCCGACGCCAGCCGTCGCGCCGGCGAGCGTCAGGCCGAAGCGCTGCGTGCCGGCCATGTGGGCCGGGTTCGAGAAGAACGGCGAGTCGGGCGTCGCGATCGCGGCGACGGCCCCGCCGCGGCCGGCCGCGACGACGTCGAGCACGGCCGCGCGGCTGTCCTGGTCCAGGGTGCCGAAGGTCTGGGCGGCGGCCGGCGCGGCGAGTGCCGCGAGCGCGGCGGCCGAGAAGGCGAGAGAGCGAAGCATGGGGCGGAAGGCTGGGGGGAAAGGCCTGGGGTGGGTGTAGAGGCATGGGGCGTGAGGCATGGGGCATGAGGGAGTACCCCCCTCGCCTCATGCCCTATCAGGTCCGGGCTCACCCGGCCCCGTGCCCTCCGGTCAGCCGGCGCAGTACTGGCCGAGCCCGTCGCGGATGTCCGCGAAGGCGTCCGTGGCCCGCGTCACGATGTCGGAGGCACCGCCGAACGAGCGGGCGCGCGTGTCGAGCGAGAGCAGGGCCGTGCCGAGCGTCTCGACGGCCGGGCGCGTCTGCGCGACGAGCGCGTCCGAGTTGTCGGCGCAGACGCCGATGCTGCCGTCGGCGAGGCGGTACCACGACGTCTGCTGGGGGACGTCCGTCGTGACGAAGAGATAGGCGCGCATGAAGCGCGCGAGCGCGTTGGTGGCGAGCAGCTGGCTGATCTGGGCGTTCGAGAGGCCCGACGCGCGGAGCTGCGCCGTCGCCGCGGCACGGTCGTAGACGAGCTCGCCGCCCGGGCCGATGGCGACGCAGGCGTTGAACGAGCGCAGCGCGGCCGGCAGCACCGGCTCGAGCAGCGCGATCACGCGGTCGATCTCGGCGCGGCTGGCCGTGATCGTCGGGAAGCCGGCGACAGCCGTCGGGTCGAAGCGCCGCGCCGTCGCGTCGGTCGCGTAGCGGCACGTGCTGGCCCCGCGCGCGACCGGTGCGTCGCCCGTGGCGAGCCCGCCGACGCCGTCGGCGATAAACTGCGCGATGCGGTCGAGGTCCAGCAGGTTGAGGTCCTCGCGCGCCAGGATCGTCACCGCGAGCTCGGTCCGCACGGGCGCGCTCTCCGGGTTGGCCGTAAGCGCGCCCTCGAGCAGGCGCACCGACGTCGAGAAGTCGCCGTTCTGGCGGGCGACCTGTGCGTCGGAGATGGTCGCGGCCTCGTTCAGCGAGGCGCTGCCGCTCTCGTCGCACGCGGAGAGCGGCAGCACGAGCGCGAGGGTGAGGGTGGCGAAGGCGAGGCGAAAGGTCATCGTCGGTGGAGGTGGGGTGGAACGTCTGTGCCTGAGATCGGCCGCCCGGCGCGCGGGCACAGCCGCGGGCGTTCACACGCGAGAGATGTGCAGAATCTATTCCGCCCGGGCCCGATTCCCGCGATGAGACAGCGCGAGGACCGGGCACGCGCCGCGCGTGGCAGGCGATCTTGGCACGCGGCAGGCGGCCCTCGCCCGCCCCCCTCGCCCGTGCCCGACGCCTTCGACCCGTACTCCGTCCCGCTCGCGCCCGGCGTGACGCTCGTCGAGGCGTCCGCCGGGACGGGCAAGACGACGGCCCTGACGGCCCTCGTGGCGCGGCTCGTGCTCGCGCCGGGCGCGATCGACGACGCGGCGGGCCTGCCGGACCTCCGCCGCGCGCTCGTCGTCACGTTCACGACCGCGGCCACGGCCGAGCTCGTCACGCGCATCCGGCGCACGCTGCGCGCCGCCGCGACCGCCTTCGCCGCCGACGACGCCGCTGAGGGCGCGCCGCGCGCCGTCCAGGACCTGCTCGACCGCTGGGGCCGGACGCCTGCCGAGCGCGCGGCGGCCCGCACGCGCATCGCCGCCGCGCTCGCCTCGGGCGAGGCGTCCGTGTTCACCATCGACGGCTTCCTCAAGCGCGTCCTCGAGCGCTCGGCGTTCGAGAGCGGCGAGCCGTTCGCGTTCTCCGTCGCGGACTCCGACGCGGACCTGCGCCGACGCGCGCTCGCCGAGACGTGGCAGGCGCGCGTGCGCCGCTACCCCGAGCTCGCCGCCGTCGCCATCGCCGGCGGCGCGCCGTGGACGCTCGCGCGCCTCGACGCCGCGCTCGTCGACGTCACCCGTCACCCGGGCACGCGCATCGTGCCCGCGCCCGAACCGCTCGCCGACGCCGTCGCGCGCTACCGGACAGCCGTCGCGTGCCTCGCGGACGTCTGGAACGAGGCCGAGGCGACCGCGCTGCTCGACCACGCGCCGAAGACGAAGGCGGCACCGCCCGACGCGGCCGGCCTCTTCGGGCGCGTCTCGGCCTTCGTCGCCCGCGGCGGGACGGCCCACGTCGACGCCGTGCTCGCGTCGGGCACGGAGGCGCTCGCCGCGGGCGTCCACAGGAGCCAGGGCCGGCAGGAGCGGGCCGACGTCCTCGGCCACGCCGGCTTCGCGGCCTGCGACGGCGTCGCCGGGGCCGCGCACGCGCTCCACCTCGCGCTGCTCGCCGACGCCGTCCCGGCCGTCGACGCCGCCCGGAAGCGCCTCGCGGCGCGGGCGGGCACGCTGACCTTCGACGACCTCCTCTCGCGCGTCCACGACGCGCTCCGCCACGCCCGCATCGGTCCCGTGCTCGGCCGCGCCATCCGCGGGCAGTACCGTCTCGCGCTCGTCGACGAATTCCAGGACACGAACGCGCGCCAAGAGGCGGTCTTCCGGACGGCCTTCGCCGGCGCGCCGCTCGTGCTCGTCGGCGACCCGAAGCAGGCCGTCTACGCCTTCCGCGGGGCCGACGTCTTCGCCTACCTCGGCGCGCGGCGGCACGCGGCGCAGACGTTCACGCTCGGCCGCAACTACCGCTCGTCGCCCGCCTTCGTCGGGGCCGTGAACGCGCTCTTCGCCAAGGGCGCGGGCGCGCGGCCGTTCGTCCACGACGGCATCCCGTTCGCGCCAGCCCACGCCGCGATCGAGGCCCCGCGCATCCGCGGCGCGCGCACGGCCGGCGGCTCGGCCGCGCCGTTCGTCTGGTGGACCGCCGCGCACCTACCCCAAGGGCCGCGTGGCGGCGTGGTCAAGCCCGTCGCGACGGCCGCGGTCGTCGCGGCGGTCGTGGCCGAGATCCGCCGCCTCGTCGAGAGCCCCGACGTGCAGCTGCAGGACGCCGCCGGCACGTGGCGGCGCGTGCGCGCGGCCGACGTCGCGGTCCTCGTAGCGACGAACCGGCAGGGCGCGCTCGTCCAGAACGCGCTCCGCCGGGCCGGCCTGCCGTCCGTCGTCGGCAAGGGCGGCGACGTGCGGCAGAGCCCCGAGATGGCGGACCTCGAGCACGTCCTGCGCGCGATCGACGCGCCCGGCTCGCGCTCTACGGTCCGGACGGCGCTCGCGACCGACCTCTGGGGCTGGTCCGACGCCCGCATCGCGGCCCTCGACGAGCCCGCCTGGGCGGACCTCGCGGGCCGCCTGCGCACGCTCCGCGCGCGGTGGCAGCGCCGCGGCGTCTTCCAGGCCGTGACGGCCTTCGCCGAGCAGGAGAACGTCCTCGCGGGCCTGCTCGCGCGGCCCGACGGCGAGCGCCGGGCGACCAACCTCCGCCACGCGACCGAGCTCGCGCACGAGGCCGAGGGCGCAGGCGCGAAGTCGGCGGACCGGCTCCTGCGCTGGATGCGGACGCGCGGCCAGCAGCCCGCCTCGGGCGACACGTTCGAGATGCGCCTCGAGTCCGACGACCACGCCGTCCAGATCGCGACGATGCACGGCTGCAAGGGCCTCCAGTACCGCGTCGTGTTCGCGCCGTTTCTGTGGGAGGGCCGCGAGAAGGCGACCGTCCACGGCTCGTTCACCGAGCTCGCCCCGCCGCGCCCGCACGTCCCGGCCGCCGGCGGCGGGACCGAGATCGTCTACGACGTCGGCTCGGACGACCTCGAGCACCACCGGGCCCTCGCCGACGCCGAGCGCCTCGCCGAGCACCTGCGGCTGACGTACGTCGCGCTCACGCGCGCCGAGGACCGCGCCTACGTCGTCTGGGGGCCGCTCTCGGGCGCGCACGCCTCGGGCCTCGGGCACCTGCTGCACGGCATGGCTGCGCCGCACACGGGCTGCGACGGCGCGTTCGTGCAGGCGGCGCAGCGGGCCGCGAAGGACGCGATGCCGGGCACGGTCGGCGCGCTCAAGGCGTGGATCGAGCGCGAGGCGCTGG